>NVTJ01000145.1 GCA_002401545.1 Alphaproteobacteria bacterium | reverse complement strand
AATATTTCATTATTATATTATTTACAATAATTATTTCATTTATTATTGTGCGAGCAGAATATAAAACATGACAGTGATAACGGAAATCGTAATGCCTGCATGTTTCGCATATTTCCAGGGCGTAATATCGACATCATGAGTATATTTCTGGACATATGTTTTTTCCGCCGGATAAAATTTACTGACCACCAGCATGACCACAACCGTCAGTACAAAGACGAAAGCCAGCATATGCAGAAAATGTATTTGATCCGGTGTGTTGAAGACATTCATCAGAAAGCTCTGAATTTCGGCATCAAAAGTTGTTGTCAGCAGATAGAAAGCCACCGGCCCGCCAAGCAATCCGATTTTGGCGGCCTTGGCAGACACTTTTTTGGTAAGGAACCCCAGCATGATAACGGCAAGCATGGGACCAAAAAAGGTGGCGTTAATTTTCTGAAGGTAATTATACAGGCTGCCGTCGGTATTGATCAGGGGGGCCGCAATCATCGCCGCCAGCGCCAGAATAATACTGATCACCCGGCCTGAAAAAACCAACTGCCTGCCTGTGGCTTCCTTATTAAAGATCGCCATGTAAATACCCTGACTGAACAGAGTGGCCGATGAATTCAGGACGCTGTTGAATGTACTGAGAACGGCCCCGACCATGACAGCAGCAAAGAAACCCACAAGCGCGGATGGCAGCACAGTTTTCACCAGCATGGGATAGGCCATCAGGTAATCTTCCGGTCCTAAAACACCCTTGAACATATGAAAAGCAATAACGCCGGGCAGAACTATGATCAGGGGACCAATAAGCTTGAAACCCGCCGCAATAAGAACACCCTTCTGACCCTCAGCCAGGTTTTTGGCCCCAAGGGCGCGCTGAATAATGGACTGGTTGGTACACCAGAAGAAAATCTGGTTGACGATCATGCCGGTAAACAGCACGCCAAAGGGTAAAAATGACCCCGGTTCGTCGCCGGTAATATCAAATTTTTCATGCTCCTCGTGGAATACTTCAGAGAAACCGGCAAACATATCGCCGTCACCAATATACATCAGTGCCAGCACCGGAACCATGAGACCGACAATCAAAAATCCAAGTCCATTGATAGTATCCGAGATAGCAACCGCCTTCAGGCCGCCAAATATGGCATAAAGTGAGCCCAATGTGCCAATGCCCCAGACCAGTATCCAGATCGACTGGCTATAGCTGATGCCCAGATTTTCCGAAACATCAAACAGACTTTCCACTCCGGCAGCCCCAAAAAGCAAGACCACGGGAAGGATGGCAACAATATAGGAAAACAGAAACAACAGGGTGGCAATCACCCGGGTTGAATCATCATAGCGTTCCGATAGATATTGGGGAATGGTGACAAAGCCGCTTTTGAGGTATTTGGGCAGAAAATACAATGCCGTCAGCACCATGGCCAGCGCCGCCGTTGTTTCCCACGCCATTACGGCAATGGTATGCTTGAAAGCATCGCCGTTCAGGCCGATAAGATGTTCCGTCGACAGATTGGTCAGCATCAAAGACCCGGCAATGACCCAGGCCGTCAGGCTCCTGCCGCCGAGAAAATAGGCATCTGAGGTTGTCATCTTGTCTTTTCTGGTGACCATATATGAAATGATCGCCACCAATGACGTAAAAGCAATAAAAGAAACTATCGTTATGAACATTTTGCCCTCCCTGTTATGCGGATACTTTGGTTATAACGTTTTTATTGTGTCCTTAATTTTAAATAAAGCAAGGAACCGGGCCACAGATTCCTTGCTTTTAAGATAGAAACTTAGAAATTAAACGACGCACCCAAGCGGTATGTCGTACCCGTGTTGATATATTCAATACCACGGGCCTCTAACTCATCAAACTGAAGCGCATTTGAATTGGTCAGGTTAATTGCTTCAAATGTGAGCGCCGTTTGCTCATTGATATTATATTTGGCAGAAATATCCAGTTGCCCGAAAGCCCGCCAAAACACTTCACGCCCCTGGCGAAGTTCCTTGACGAACTTGTCACGCCATCCCCAGGCCAAACGTACATTGAACAGATCATTTTCAAAATAACCTACAATATTGTAGGAATTTTTGGACTGACCCTGCAAGGTTGTTTTTATTCCACCCTTGGTTGTCACATTACTGTCCGCATAAGTATAGTTGGCGGTAACGCCTAAACCACTCCAGAAACCCGGCAGAAAAGTGAAGGGCTGCTGGTAAGTAAGCTCAAGCCCTTTTACCGTGCCGCCCTGACCATTCTCAGGTCTGGTAACATCAAAGGTCTGACCATTGATGCTGTTACCTTCATCGTCAAACAAGCTGCTGCCCTGGATTACAACGTCGCTGGAATCAGTGATAATAAAAGATTGCATGTCCTTGTAGAATACGCTTGCCGACAACAATGCTTCCTCAGAGAAATACCACTCCAGAGAGAGATCAAATGAATTCACCCGGAAAGGTTCCAGTTCAGGATTGCCGGATTTACCCAACTTCTGGTTTGGATCCAGATTGCGTCCCGGCGTCAGTTTACTGATCGTAGGCCGCGTAATGTTGCGATTTGCAGTAGCCCGAACAACTATATCGTCTGTCGCATCATACCGAATACTGATAGAGGGTAGGAAATCTGTATATTTATTATCAATACTAATGTCAGAAAACCCAACTGCCGCCGGTTCAAATCCCGTTGATGTCTGTTCGGTACGCACAATACGGCCACCAAGATTTACGAATACATTATCGAATTCAAAATCAGCCTGCGCATAAGCACTATAGGTTTTTTCATTCACTTGAAAGGATGAACCTTGCTGAAGCGGTGCCACGATAACTTTCCGTCCCATGGCATCGGTCGTTGTTGGCCCCGCAAAGAAGGCCGTCTCTCTTATCCTGTCCAGATTGGCAATAATCCAAGTCCTTGTTGCCGGATCTGCAATACTGCCAAACCCTTTAAAGAGATCACTAACAGGCAGAACATCCGCGAAATCACCAATTGGAATAGTGGTTTCATTAGCGGCATCCGTTCCTTGCGCTACAACAACACCATTCAGCAACCTTGGGCTAAAGACACCTTCCCATTTAGTAACATCCAAATCACGTTCGGAGGCATAGGCACCAAATTTGAGCTGCCTGAATGTACCGTTACCATCAGAATTATATGTCAGATCAAAACGGGCGGAATTCTCTTCATCATTGACGTTAACCGGCTTTCTTTTAGCCTGTGCCAAAGTAAAGTTACCCGCATCAAGCGCATTGATGGCCGGACCAAATTTGAAGAAAAGATTATCCCCGAAAAGCTCATACCCAAAATCACCATTTCCTTGAATCAAGTATGACTCTTCCTGAATATTTTTAAAGGCATCCGAACGGGAAACCTTGAAAAAAGCATTCCAGTTTTCAGAAATATCCCAATCCGCTTCAAGATTGAACAAGTTTGTTACTTCATCAGCATATTTGATCAACTCCTCACTCCGCTGATTAACCCCTGTCCAGACCCCTTTAACAATCTGTCCGTCAACAATCTTGAAATCGTCCCGGTTCCTTGCGGCAGGATTTTTTTGTAAATTTCCGTCCATGGTGTACCGGTTACGCTTGCCAAACAAGTCAGCACGCAGGAAATCAAAGCTTAACAATAAATCATCAGTCGCCTGAAACTGGACGGCTGCTGTGATACCGAGACGTTCACGATCACGAATATCAAGCTGATTGCGGGGCAATCTTGCTTCAACCGCACCAACGAACTCAGGGTCAATCACACCATCGCCGTCAAAATCATACAACCCGGATGCCTTATCCGCAAAACCATTACCGCGATCTATATACCGCCATGGCTGTGACACATCTGCCCGCAGATATGTCTCCGAGTAAGCAACAGTGGCCAGAACACCTAACCGGCCATCATTAAATTGTTTGCTGATCATTGCGGACAGGCGTGGATCGACCTCACGTGACAGTCCGCCGTAAGTTCCTTCACCAGAAACTCTGAGAACAAAATCAGGCAGGTCAAGTGGACGCGGTGAACGCAAATCAACAGTGGCCGCCAAACCACCTTCAACCATGGAAGCTGTCGTTGTTTTTGTGATGGAAGCCGAACCAAAGAGTTCGGATGCAAAAATATCAAAATCCACTTCCCGGCCCTGATTACCGGACGTTACCGTCTGACCATTAATCGTCACCCGGACAAATTCAGTGGCAAGACCACGCACCGTAATCGATTTTCCCTCACCATTGGTACGGGTAATCGCCACACCAGGCAATCTTCCAAGCTCTTCCGTGATGTTAAAGCCCGGGAAATCGGAAATATCCTGAGATGAAATACCATCCACAATACCTGTTGCATTACGTTTTATACTGAGAACCTTTTGCAGGCTTCCGCGAATGCCGGTCACAACAACCTCTTCAAGGACATCAGCTTCTTCAGCGCCGGCATATGTTGCCGACACCATTGTCAGGGCCGCTACGGATGACAGCAGCCCACCCACCAGTCTGCTCATCCTTGCAGCCGGCGTTCGATTCATATTATTATCTTGGGTTTTCATTTTAAAGTCTCCTCTGGTTTTCTATTATCTTGGCACAAATTTATTTGCCGGTTTGGTTAAACCAGCCATTGGCTCAGCAGTATTCAGTCCGGGAGATTTCATGTGGAACTACTTCCCTTCCACAGAAACCATAAAACATTTTCCAGTTTTATATTTTTATAATATTTATTTCATTTTTATTCCCCCCGGAACAACCTGTCAAGTTATTTCTCGTACGGCTGATAATTTTCAGGCCTCCGGCGGATAAAGTTTAATTTATGCCTGAAATTTGATTTAGAGGTTTTGACGCAAGTCGGCGAAGACCGAACGAATCCTGAAATCCATTCTAAGTCACGTGAGTATTAAAGGGAGATGAGGATAAGACAGATAGCAAACCAGCCGGAGACAGACCCCGCATCCTTGCCGCCTTCAGAAGTTTCCTTGAATGGCGCAAAAAATATGATGTGCTTAATGTATGGTGATATTCGTTTTATTGATTCGCCAGATAATATACTGGCCTATACTCGACAGTTCGAAACGGAGTCACCGCAGGGTTAACCGGCCCTTTAATTATCGCGGTGAACTTTTTCGTATTTTTCATGTTCTTCCTGAGCTTCCAGGGACATCATGGCAATGGGCCGCGCATCCAGTCGATCCAGATTTATCGGCTCGCCGGAAACTTCGCAAAAGCCATATTCGCCATTCTTGATGCGGTCAATCGCGGCATCAATCTTTGTGATCAGCTTACGCTGCCGGTCACGGGTTCTAAGCTCAACCGACCAGTCGGTCTCTGATGATGCACGGTCGGCAATATCAGGCTCTTTCTGGCTGTCTTCCTGAAGGTGATTCAAGGTTTCCTTGGAGTCAAGCAGAATTTCTTCTTTCCAGTCCAAAAGTTTTTTCCTAAAATAAATGGTCTGGCTTTCATTCATAAACTTTTCATCTGGTGAAGGCTTATATCCCTTCGGCAACTTGGTTTTCATCAACGGCCTCTAACTGTATCATCCTGCATTCTAACTATATTTTGGATGACAAACTACTCAACTCAAACCTACAATTCAAGCGTTAATATCACTCGGGGGAAATTAGGGTCTGAGCGGCTTTGGCAGATATATCGGTTTTATCACCTCACCGCGTCAATTTCTTATATTGCAGCTTGTGCGGCCGGTCAGCAACGGCACCCAGCCTTCTGTGGCGGTCCCTGTCGTAATCCTCATAATTGCCTTCAAACCAGACCACTTCCGAATGACCTTCAAAGGCCAGAATATGGGTAGCGATCCGGTTCAGGAACCAGCGATCATGGGAAATGATAACAGCGCAACCGGCGAAATCTTCCAGAGCCGCTTCCAAAGCACTCAGGGTTTCCACATCAAGGTCATTGGTCGGCTCATCAAGCAGCAGAACATTGGCCGGGGTGCGCAGCATCTTGGCCAGATGAACCCGGTTGCGTTCGCCGCCCGACAATTGCCCCAGTTTTTTCTGCTGGTCGGTGCCTTTAAAATTAAAATTACCAACGTAGGCCCGTGTATGGACCTCCCGGCCATTGAAATTAAAAATATCAAGGCCGTCGGAGATTTCCTCCCACACGGTTTTATTATCGTCCAGATCATCACGGCTCTGGTCCACATAGCCCATAAGCACGGTCTCCCCCACTCTCAGAGATCCCGAATCCGGCTTTTCCGAGCCTATGATCATCTTGAACAGGGTTGTTTTACCGGCGCCGTTGGCCCCGATGATGCCGACAATACCGCCGGGGGGCAGCCTGAAATTCAAATTGTCAATCAACAACCTGTCGCCAAATCCCTTGCACAGATTTTCCGCCTCAATCACCACATTTCCAAGGCGCGGCCCCACAGGGATCTGAATCTGGGCATCTGAATTGCGGCCTTCCTGCGCGGCGGCCAGCAAATCATCATAGGCATTGATACGGGCCTTGCTTTTGGCCTGACGGGCTTTGGGCGACTGACGTATCCACGCCAGTTCCCGTTTCATGGTTTTCTTGCGGGACGCTTCGACTTTTTCTTCTCTTGCCAGACGTTTTTCCTTCTGTTCCAGCCAGTCGGAATAATGGCCCTGATAGGGAATCGCCCTTGCGCGGTCAATTTCCAGCACCCAGTTGACCACATTATCAAGGAAATAGCGGTCATGGGTCACCAGAATGACGGTGCCGACATATTCTTTCAGATGATTTTCCAGCCAGGCCACGGATTCTGCATCCAGATGGTTGGTGGGTTCATCAAGCAGCAGAATTTCCGGTTTGGAGAGCAGCAGTCGGCAGAGCGCCACACGCCTGCGTTCACCACCGGACAGGACCGTCACATCGGAATCTTTGGGCGGACAGCGCAGGGCTTCCATGGCAAGCTCCACCCGGCTGTCCAGATCCCAGGCATCGGCGGCGTCAATTTTTTCCTGCAAATCGCCCTGCTTCATGATCAGGTCGTTCATTTCATCGTCCGACATGGGTTCAGCGAATTTAAGGCTGATTTCATTAAATTCGTCAACGATGGCCTTCAGCTCACCCAGGCCCTCCATGATATTGTCAAAGACGTTTTTAGTCTCATTAAGGTGCGGCTCCTGCTCCAGGTAGCCCACTTTAATGCCCTCTGCCGCCCATGCTTCGCCCTGAAAATCCGTATCCTGACCGGCGATGATCCGCATCAGGGTCGATTTGCCCGCACCATTGACACCGATCACGGCAATCTTGGCATCGGGCATGAAAGACAGGGTTACATCCTTGAGAGTTGGCTTCGCACCGGGATAGGTCTTGGACAGACCTTTCATTACAAAACTATATTGATAAGACGCCATTATTATTTTTCACTTTTAAAAAGATTGATAAATCTGCCCTTTATTACCTAATTCGGGCTGATAGTGCAACGGGCAAAAATATCCCCGACGATTTGTTCCAGATACCGCCTGTCGGTTTCATCAAAAGTTGCTTTGCTTTCACTATCCACATCCAGCACGGCAATCAGGTCATTATCCTGATTAAAAACCGGGACCACGATCTCGGATACACTGCGGCTGTCACAGGCGATATGACCGGGAAAGTCATGGACATTATCAACAATCTGCGTCTGCCCCGTTGCCGCCGCCGTACCGCAAACGCCGCGACCGTAAGCAATGCGCAGGCATCCCAGTGACCCCTGATAGGGACCAACAACTAATTCTTTGCCGTCCACTATATAAAAGCCGGTCCAGAAAAAATCGTCGAAGGCTTCCGATAACAGGCAGGACACCGTTGCCATGCGGGCGATGAAGTTTTCCTCACCCTCGGTCACGGCTGTGATCTGCTCTGCCACTTCACTATATATTTGTTTTTTATCCATCATCAGGTTAAGTCATAGTTTATTTTAGTTGTCAACGGCCACGAACCTTTGCTAGTGTTTTTATAACAAAAGTAAGGGCGAGTTCATGGGTATTTCACAGGAAGACAACGCGAAGGCCTATTGGCGGGAAAATATCCGTCTGATGCTGATCCTGCTTGTGGTCTGGTTCATTGTCTCATTTGGCATGGGTATCCTGTTCGTGGATGAGCTTGATAAATTCCGCCTGTTTGGTTTCAAATTCGGCTTCTGGATGGCGCAGCAGGGATCAATCTATGTCTTTGTGGTGCTCATCTTCATCTATGTCCATAAAATGAACAGGTTGGACCATAAATACGGCGTCGATGAGGACGCAGACGATTATGTGGAGGATGACGATTACTACCGTCATGATGAAAGCTTCATCGACAGCATTTCCGAACATGATGAAAAGAGGGAAAGATGACAGGACTGCGTGAAAAATTCATACGTTGGCTGAAGCGCATACGATTTAAAATCTGGCTGTATTTTGTCGTAAAAATTAGGCCATTATTTCGGGTCGGCTTGCAAATGTTTCTTCCTGAACTTGGTAAGGAAGAAACAGAAGGGTTTTGGCAATGGGCCAAATGGTTAGGCCGCTTTGCTTTCTCGCTATTCTGCGCTGCCATATTATCTTTTTTTAAAATGCTATACCAGTTTAGACCCCTCACATTGCTCATCATGGCAGCTATGACACTATTCATTATTTTTTATTGGTTAGGCGGCATCAATAGCATAGAAAATTTTGAAAAATTCCAAACAGAAATAGAAAAAATTATAGCCGACCCTTCCCAATGGAAACAAATTGGCACCCAACTATTTCTATTACTGGCCACCCCAATATTATTTTTGCTTTGGTATTGGCGCGACCATAATGTACGTGCGGATTTGAAAAACAAAAGAAAAGACACCAACCTGAAAGATTTTCAGGAAACTCAAATGCGAGCTGCTGGGGCGATTGAGGGTAATTTCAAACCGGAACTGAAACTTACCTTGCAAATTGCCGCCCTCCATCAATTGCGCGCCTTTTTACGTGGAGATCACGGCGAAAGTTTCCGCCGACCTGCCTATGAACTTTTTCGCGCCCAGCTATCTGCCTCCGCCATTAATATGGGCCATGACCAAACAACCCATTGGCTAAAACATTTGAATAGCAAACGATTGGAAAATGAAAAGAAAAACTACAATATCACACAAACAATGAACCTAACCACAATAGAAGAACCTAATAAAAAATGGTACGAAGAAGTTCCTGGTCCTTTGCAACAGGCGGAAAGGCAAATTCTGGCCGAGGATTGGAAGGAGATTCTTAGCTCTGGTTTTCCATTAGCAGAATTGCAAATTCCCGGTATCAATTTCCCGAATTCAATTGTACTGGCGGGGCAAAACTTGGCCGGAGTGAATTTACGGGGCGCAAAACTCCAGAAGGCTCACCTTGAAGGCGTGGACCTACAGTGGGCTCATCTTGAAAAAGCGGACCTCACTTATGCCTATCTTGAAGGAGCTAACCTCAGAGACGCTCGTCTACATGAAGCAACTCTCATAGATGCTCATTTAGAAGGCGCGGATTTGGGGCACGCCTTTTTCCCTAGATCGACCCTCTATAAAGCCCATCTAGAAGGTGCAAGCCTTGCGTGGGCCGATTTTACAGGTGCAATTCTCAACTTCACTCACTTTGAAGGCGCTAATCTCAACCGAGCTTTTTTCATGGACGCGATTGTGAATATGGCTAATTTTGAGGGTGCTGATTTGAGGGGTTTGCATGTCAATGGAAACACAAATTTTGAGGGTTCCGTTTATGACGACGAAACACAATTTGGTATTGAAGACAAATCAAGAAATATTATTAACCCAGACGAAGCATGCAAAAACCTACGCGCACTCGGGCTGCGCCATGTAAATGAGAAAGTAGAAGAATAATGGATGTGCAGACCTTAACCTATATTATCGTCGGGCTGACTTTTGCGCTTTATATTGGCATTGCCATCTGGTCGCGGGCCGGCTCCACCGATGAATTTTATGTGGCAGGCGGCAATGTTCACCCGCTGGCCAATGGCATGGCCACGGCGGCGGACTGGATGTCGGCGGCGTCATTTATTTCCATGGCCGGACTGATCAGCTTCATGGGCCGGGACGGTGGCATGTATCTGATGGGCTGGACCGGCGGTTATGTGCTGCTCGCCCTTTGCCTGGCACCTTACTTAAGAAAATTTGGCAAATTCACCGTGCCTGACTTTGTGGGCGACCGATATTATTCCGATACGGCGCGGCTGGTGGCCGTGGTCTGCGCGATCTTTATCTCTTTCACCTATGTGGCCGGACAGATGCGCGGCGTCGGCATCGTCTTTTCCCGCTTTCTGGAAGTGGAAATTGAAACCGGCGTTCTGATTGGCATGACAGTTGTATTCTTCTATGCGGTGCTTGGCGGCATGAAAGGCATTACCTATACTCAGGTGGCGCAATATTGCGTGCTGATCTTTGCCTTCATGGTTCCGGCGATCTACATTTCCATAATGATGACCGGGAACCCGGTCCCGCAGTTGGGATTTGGCAGCACATTGAATGACGGTTCCGGTATTTACCTGCTGGACAAGCTGGATGGCCTGAGCCAGCAGCTTGGCTTCAATACCTATACAGACGGTACAAAATCGACCATAGATATGTTCTTCATCACCGCCGCCCTGATGGTGGGTACGGCGGGTCTGCCTCATGTGATAATTCGTTTCTTTACCGTACCGAAAGTTAAAGATGCCAGAATATCAGCAGGTTATGCCCTCATACTCATAGCAATCCTCTATACCACCGCCCCGGCCATCGCCTCCTTCGCCCGGGTAAACCTGATCAATACAGTGAGCAATGCAGAATATGGCGCGACACCGGAATGGTTTAAAAACTGGGAAGACAGTAACCTGATCGGCTGGGTTGACAAGAATGGCGATGGTAAAATTCAGTATGTGGCCGGCAAAGCCTTTGACGGCAAGCCCGACTTCTCCGAAGCGCGGGGGGAATATGGCCAACGGCTGCTCCATAACACGCCAACAGCGGGGGAAAACGAGCTTTACATTGACCGGGATATCATTGTGCTGGCCAACCCGGAAATTGGCGGTCTGCCCAATTGGGTGATCGCTTTGGTGGCCGCTGGTGGTCTGGCGGCGGCGCTGTCCACGGCGGCGGGGCTGTTGCTGGTCATATCGACCTCCATATCCCATGATCTGTTCAAGAAAATTCTCCTGCCCGACATTTCAGACAAGCAGGAATTGATGTTTGCCCGCATGGCGGCGGCCATCGCCATTGCCATCGCCGGATATTTTGGCATCAATCCGCCGGGATTTGTGGCACAGGTGGTGGCCTTTGCTTTTGGTCTTGCCGCCTCGTCCTTTTTTCCGGTCATCATCATGGGCATATTCTATAAACGTATGAATAAAGAGGGCGCCATCAGTGGCATGATCACGGGGATCGCCTTTACCTCAGCCTATATCATCTATTTCAAGTTCATAAACCCCGGTGATAATAATGCCGACCACTGGCTGCTGGGCATTTCACCGGAAGGCATTGGAACGCTTGGCATGATCGTGAATTTCATTGTGGCTTATGGGGTTAGCCGCGTGACAGCTGCCCCGCCGAACCACGTGCAGGACATGGTAGAAAACATCCGCATCCCCAAAGGAGCCGGTGCCTCATACCACCATCATCTGTCCCATTGAGTTAGGCGGGACATATTATTTTACCGTTGGACCGGCGACCTGAGCGGCGGCCTTCATAACGGCATCTGCAATTTCTTCTGTTACAGTCGCGCTGTTCATGGCGCGGGCGACATTTAATCCTCCGATGAGAACAGACAGCATCCCCCATGCTCTTGTCCGTCGGTCTTCTTCTGGCTCGCCCGCCAACCCTTCGGCGACGAGACCCGCAATTATAGTCATTTTGGCTTCGTAAGATGCCTGCTGATCTTCACCGGCTCTTACCACTTCCGGCGTCAATGTGGTCATGGCACAACCGCTTGCCAGATCTTCACGGTGGCCATGCCCAAGATAATAGTCTGCAAAGGCCATGACCCAGTCAGAACCATATACTTTCTGGAATTCCGGTACGGCAGCAATCACTTCATCAAGTCCAGCGGCAACGGCCATATGGAAAGCGGCATCCTTTGAGCCTAAATGAGCATAAAAAGCCCCCGACGTGACTCCCGCCGCTTTTGCTATGCCATCAACACCGATTCCCGCGAATCCAAACTGTCGAAAGCTTTTCCCCGCGGCTTCTACCATACGTTTCCGTGTTTCTTCTTTTTTATTAACAGCTTGTTTTGTCATAATAATCTCCATTAAATAACGATCATTATATTTTTAGTTGACAAATAACGGTCGTTATATTATTCACTTTTATAGCGATCGTTATATACAGTAACCATATAAAAGTCAACGCCGCTATAGGCAACAAACCAAGGATAAAACCATGACCAAAGCATTCGTCTATACAGAAGTACAAATTTCACTTCCTTTCCATGATGCCCCGTGGAAAGAAATCAATCGAGCCATCAAACAACAGCCGGGCTTTCTGAATAAAACATGGCTGTCCGGCATTGGAAATAATTCAGTGGGTGGCCTGTACACATTCGACAGCATTGAAGATGCTCAAAAATTTGTAACCGGCTATTTCCCCGCGGAAGCAAGAGGAATAGATGCTGCCCATACTACCCGAATTTTTAATGCCGAAATAGTTGAAGACGCCAGTAAAGATATGAACTCCGTTCATTTTGGCGCAAAAATCAACCAGAAACCCGGCGCATTTATTTACACAGAGCTACAGTTGAATATCCCGTTTAACAACGCCCCGTGGGCAGATCTGAATCCTGTTTTAAGGCAGCAGCCCGGCTTTCTCGCCAAAACATGGCTCAGCGGACTGCACACCAATACAGTCGGTGGCCTCTATGCTTTTGACACCATCGAAAATGCCAAGACATTTGCCATTGATTATTTTCCTACCGAAGCCGCGCAGTTAAATGCCGCCTTTACCACACGCGTATTTGATGCATCTGTGGTTGAAGATGCCAGTCGGGATATGAACTCACCATTTTTTAATTAAACCAAACTTTTCTAAACACTTTGGACAACCGATGTCCAAAATAGGAGATACTATCATGAAAAACCTGCTTACAACTCTGACCTTTTCGCTCGCCATTTTAAGCACAATAAGTAACAACACCTATGCCGCACAATCACAATGTATGATGCTTGGTGGTACTGGCATGGCCAATGCCATTGATGCAACACATTTGGTCGCGTCACTCACAGGAAGTTTCCAGGGCGGGGCGCGTGCTGAAATATTGAAAGAAGTAAAGACCGAAAACGGACTTGTTCTTGATATGGAGAGACCTCTGCGTAAGGTCTGATTTATTTTATAATTTCATATAACGGGCTTGCAGGCCAGTCTTTATGTCCCGCCGGGCGGAGTTTTTGTGGTTTTTCTTATTA
>NVTJ01000144.1 GCA_002401545.1 Alphaproteobacteria bacterium | reverse complement strand
ATAAAGTGATGTCATAATCTTCTCCAAAATAGCTGGTCTGATCCCGCCATAAATCATGGTTACACAATAATCCCGGAATCAATGTCAGGTTTCTGGTCATAAAACAGTCTTTCTTGCTCTGGGAACTATAGCAAAGCCGGTGAAAGATTGACATCTTTATCGTTTTGCTTATTGTGCGCCACATATATCAAGAATTGAAAAGCGAAATAATATCATATGAGTTTTGATTTTTTAGGGTTAAGCGATGATTTGCTGTCAGTAGTCAAGAAGTCAGGCTACACAGAACCCACACCTATTCAGAAAAAAGCTATCCCCAGCATTCTTCAGGGGCGCGATATTCTGGGCATCGCCCAGACCGGCACCGGAAAGACGGCGGGCTTTACCCTGCCGATGATCGACATTCTATCACAAGGGCGGGCAAGGGCAAGGATGCCCCGGTCCCTCATATTGGAACCCACCCGTGAACTGGCAACACAGGTTTCTGAAAGTTTCGAGAAATACGGTGAGAAATCAAAGCTGACTATGGCTTTGCTCATTGGTGGCGTTGCCTTTAAGGATCAGGAGCAAAAACTTGACCGGGGGGTTGATGTGCTGATTGCAACGCCGGGCCGCCTGATGGATCATATGGAACGTGGCAAGGTCATGCTGAACGGCGTTGAAATACTTGTGGTTGACGAGGCTGACCGGATGCTGGATATGGGTTTCATTCCTGATGTGGAAAAAATCTGTAAGGCCATGCCCCAGAAAATCCAGTCACTTTTCTTCTCGGCAACGATGCCACGTGAAATCAAGAGACTGACCGACCAGTTCCTGAAAGACCCCAAGGAAATTGCCGTTGACGCCCCGGCCTCAACCGCCCAGACCATAACCCAGCGCCTGTGTAAGATAAAAGGCGGCGAGAAAGAAAAACGGGCGGCTTTGCGTCAACTTCTGAAGTCGGGAAATGTTAAAAACGCTATTATTTTCTGCAACCGGAAAACCGTGGTAAAAGTTGTCAAGAAATCCCTGTCTGTTCACGGGTTTAATGTGGGCGAGCTGCACGGTGATATGGCGCAATCCCTGCGTACAGAAACGCTTGCCAAATTTAAAAACGGCGACATTCAGTTTCTGGTCGCCAGTGATGTAGCTGCACGGGGACTTGATATTCCCGATGTCAGTCATGTTTTCAATTTTGAAATTCCCAATAACCCGGAAGATTATGTTCACCGCATTGGCCGGACAGGTCGCGCAGGCCGTGAAGGCCATTCCTTTACCCTGACCAGTCCTTCGGAAAAAAAATCATTGGGCTTCTTACTTAAATACCTTGGCAAGGAAATACAGATTCACCCCTTGCCGGGGCAAACAGCAGAACCGGTGGCACCCCCCCCTGAAAACAAGCAGAACCAAGCTCCGAGAGCTAAAAAACAACCTTCAAAAACCGGAGAAAGAAACAAGGCTCCCCGGCAACCTCAAAAAGACCAGCCTGTTTTTGGCGAGAGCGATCAGGTCCCTGCCTTTCTGCTCAGGGACGAGCCCGGAGAGAAAAAAAGCGGCTGATTTATCAAAAGTAGATTTTTACCAAATATTAACCACCCTCTTTAGCGTTTCATTAGCATATTTCTTGTAGCCTCATCACCATGATGAAAGACTGCAATACGTCTTTCCATGGATAAAGAAAATAATAACATTCAAGGCAGATAAAATATGTCGCACCTGCGGGACAAGAGAGACGTCGAGTATATCCGGGATATTTCTGACAGGGCACTGGACCTTATGTCGATGTATAACGTCATCCCGTCACCTTCCAACTATCAGGTCTGGTATGATTATGCCAGTGAGGAAAATATGTCACTCAATAAGGCTATAGATGACATGATCAGGCAAAAAAAGTCATTCACATCAATAGCCTGTAATAATCTTTACGAAAGATTTTTCTCCGGTGACCGGGTTCAGAATGCCGTGACCAGCACAGGACAAGGCATTCAGAACGAGTTGAGCAGAATTGCCAAGGCCGTTAGCGATTTGAACAAGGGCACGGCAAGTTATGGTGTTGCCCTGAAGGAAAGCCTGCATAGTATGGGACATGTCCCGGGGGCAGAGACACTAAAAACCATTATCAGCGGTCTTTTGACAGAAACAACTAATTTTGCCAGTAAAAATGATTCGGCACAACAACAATTGAAAGAATCAGCAAAGACCGTACAAAAGTTGCAAACCACTCTTGAAGCTGTCCGTCAGGAAAGCCTGACCGATATGCTGACCAATATTGGCAACCGGAAGTCGTTTGAGGAGAACCTGAAAACCACCATCGAAAAAATCAATGGAAAAGAGGACGAATTATGTCTGGTTATCGGGGATATTGATCACTTCAAAAAATTTAACGATACCTGGGGTCACCATGTGGGCGATCAGGTTCTGAAGGCCGTAGCCCATACCATAAAGACACGCGTTGGCGAAGTCGGCACAGCCGCCCGCTATGGTGGTGAAGAATTTGTTATCATTCTGCCGGATGTTTCTTTGGAAAAGGCACGAAGGCTCACGGATATAATCCGACTGTCCATTGCCGAACGCAGCATGAAGCGCAAGAGTACCGGGGAAAATATTGGCAGGATTACCTGTTCTTTCGGTGTGGCGAAATATCGCCCGGGGGAACACCGCAATGATTTTCTTGAACGTGCCGATGCGGCATTATATCAATCAAAAGCAAATGGCCGTAACCAAATAACACTGGAAGGCGAAGCCCCTCGGAATGTGGTTAAAATAGCTTAATTCACTGCTTTACAAACGAACGTTTTAACTTAAAATGGGTTTTTCCATAGCTTGCGGAGAAACTCATGTCTTATTCATCTCACTCACACCAGACCATGAAACTTGTATATGATGATACGGTTGCCGTTTTGACTCTGTCCCGTCCAGATGCCATGAATGCCATGAACAGCCAGTTTTTTGCGGATTTCAGGGATGTTTTGTCCGAGTTGTCACAAGAAGAAAATCCGGCACGTGCCCTTTTCATAACCGCAGAGGGCAAAGGGTTTTGTGCGGGTGCCGACCTTAAGGATCAGGCTGGTGAAATGCCACCTGATCTGGGAAAGTCACTAAGGGAAAATTATAACCCGCTTATTATGGGTCTCAGAAAATTACCCATGCCGACCCTTGTCGCCGTTAATGGCGCCGCCGCCGGAGCAGGTATGAGCCTTGTCTGTGCCTGTGACATTGCCATTGCCGCTGACCAGGCTTATTTTCTTCAGGCCTTTGTTAATATAGCGTTGATACCCGATGCTGGTAG
This sequence comes from Alphaproteobacteria bacterium, assembly GCA_002401545.1. Classification (GTDB taxonomy): domain Bacteria; phylum Pseudomonadota; class Alphaproteobacteria; order Sphingomonadales; family Emcibacteraceae; genus Paremcibacter. The sequence goes on along the minus strand of NVTJ01000144.1, from coordinate 12,790 downwards.
TACATATTTTCTACCGCGTATGATTGGCCGCGCCCGTGCCGCCTCAATGATGATGCTTGGTGAAAAACTGGCAGCGGATCAGGCACTGGAATATGGCCTTATCTCGAAGGTCATAAAACAGGATGATTTGATTTCTGAAGGGATGGTCATTGCCCGTAAACTGGCCATAATGCCGACACAGGCCTTGTTTTCCATCCGTAAGCTGCTCGATTCCTCCGAGAAAAATACACTTGAACAACAGCTTGAAGTCGAAGCAACAGCACAGCAGGTTGCCGGACATTCCGAAGACTTTATGGAAGGGGTCATGGCCTTTCTCGAAAAAAGGCCCGCGGTATTTAAAGGTAAATAACAGCTGATATCAGAAATGTTCTTATTTTGTTCTTGACTATCTCGACGGGATGAAATAGAACAAATAAAGAACAAAGGACGTTGTTATGGATATTTTACTGCATATTAGCGGGTTGGCCTTCATCCCGGTTATGATTTATATTTTATTTCTGGGCGTGTTGGATATAACGTCTGTTTTACGTGATGCTCTGGTGGTGTCAAAAACATCCATTTCGTAATTGATGCACCATTCAATCATTTGCCGGTATAGTGTTTCCACCAGTTTGGGATGGGCCCCAACCTTTTCTGCATGCGCCATCACCTTGGTCATCACATCATCAACACGTCGTTGATCACGCACCAGGTTCCGGTCCTGTTTTATACCTGCCGCCTGTTCCATAAACCCTTGACGAATACTGAGAAATTCTACGATGAGACGGTCCAATTGATCAATGTCTCCCCGGAGTTCATCCATGTCGGAACATTGCCTTGCGGGATAGGTAATATCTTTTCTTTTATCACTGAAAATTTTATACGCGCTCATATGGTTTAATTTTTTGCTGTTTTGAGAACCAGACAATCCACATTCCGTTGCCGAAGCTCGTCGCAGAGTGTTCGGGCAATGGCCCTGTCTTCAATATTACCGACAAAAAGGCGAAACAGGTTTTTTCCATCGGCCAATGTCACCAGCTTAATTTTGGCTTCGTAAGAATCAAGCAGACCCTTGCTGCGACGTTTGATCTTTTTCCAGCCACTATGTGCCAACTTTGTATTGGGGTATGATCCCAGCTGTACCCGGTGAACCTTCTGATGCGGTGTATATGATTTCACAGGGTTTGGCGTATCATTGCGGGATTTTTCCTTATTTTTCAGGCTCGAGGATTCTGCCTGTTTCAGCAATTCCCAAAGCTGACGCTTCTTGGGGTCATTCGGGATAACATCCGGTGCCGCAATGGGGCTTTTTTTTGCCTCACCGGACAGCCCCTGCCCGGCTTTATCTGGAAAATTCTTGATCCCCAGAAAAATGGCCTGCGCTCTTTGACCCGGCGTGAGGCTTTTTATCCATCTGTACTGGCGGATGTTATTTTCCATTTCCTCTTTCGTCATAATAGACGAGCCTATGGCCCGTCCTGCTTCTTCCTCACCGGATAATACATATACCAGCACCAGATTATGCTGGGCTTTAGTCACCGTATAATCCAGATTGATCGCCTTGCTTAACAGTCTTATGGAAGGGGCATATTGTTCTTCAAACGCAAAGGACAGAGCCAGATTATTCAACAATGAAATATTATCGGGCGCCAGGGTAAGTCCCCTGCCATAGTTCATCTGGGCATTTTCCTGTTGCCCCATAAGGTCATGGGCAAGTCCCAGCATGTTATATATGCGGTGATTATCGGGATCCTGCCTGGACAGGTCGGTAAGGTAGGGAATGGCATCTTCGGGTCGGTTTTTGGTAATCAGCATTTGACCGCTGCCCATTTTTGCCGCCATATTATCCGGGTCCAGCTGCAACACCTGTTCATAGAAATTGATCGCGGCGTCCGTGGCGCCTATTGCCTGATATGTTTTTGCTAATCCCATTCGGGACGGGATATGTTTGGGGTTTTCATTGGCGGCACGCTGGTACAGCCGCATGGCGTTACCATAATCCCCGGCGGAGAGGAAACTTTCTGCCATATTCATCAGCGATTCGGAATCAAAGGCCATCTCCCCATCCACTCGATGATCGTCAGCACAGGAAACAAGAAAAAGACAGCTCAACAGTATGGCAAGCGTTTTGGTAAATTTCTGGAACATCAAATCCCCGTTATCATGTATATTGACTTTAGCATGACATCATACAGTGAACTATTAACCATAACCAGCGATCATTAGATAAAATTTTCACCAAAAGTTAAAGATTTATTAAAAAATATGTTATAGCTTTAGGTAATAGAGAAATAACAAGGATTGAATTATGGTTGATATTGCATCCACAAGTAGCACGTCCAGTCAGGTACAGGTTGACCGGAGCAGTAGCCAGGAAAATACCGCTGCCCTGAAAGAAGTTCTTTCAAAAGCAGCAGAGGATTCTGCGGTTGAACGAAAAGAAGTTGAATCCGCCACCGGCCCGGATGTGGGACGAACGGTTGATATTCGGGCCTGATTAACAGGCACAACTATAATTTTTCATATATTTAATCAGGCATGGCGGCAAGCTCATGCCTGATTTTGTTGTTTCTGCTATTATTTACTGTCTGAATCCGGCACGACCGCTCGCAAATGCAGTTCCCGCAACTGTGCCATGGAAACTTCACTGGGAGCTTTCATCATCAGGTCTTCCGCCTTCTGGTTCATCGGGAAAATAATAACTTCACGAATATTCGGCTCATCGGCGATAAGCATGACAATACGGTCGACTCCCGGCGCAATACCGCCATGGGGCGGGGCGCCGTATTTCAGGGCGTTGAGCATACCTGAAAACCTCTCCTCGACCACTTCAGGACCATATCCGGCCAACTCAAAGGCCTTATACATGATTTCCGGCTTATGGTTCCGGATAGCCCCCGATGATAATTCAATACCATTACAGACAATATCATACTGATAGCCCAGTATATCTTCCGGCTTCATGGTTTCAAGCGCATGTAATTCGCCTTGTGGCATGGAAAAAGGATTATGGCTGAAATCCAGTTTCTTTTCCACCTCGTCATATTCATACATGGGGAAATCAACAATCCAGCAGAATTTAAACTCATCATCACTGATCAGGTCGAGGTCCTCCCCCACCTTTGTCCGGGCAAAGCCGGCAAGTTTCGCGGCTTCTTCTTCTTTGCCACAAGCAAAGAAAATACCATCATTATCACTTAAATCCGCAATTTTCCTAAGCTCGTCCAAACGGTCCTTATCAAGGTTTTTAGCTATGGGACCCAACGGCTCGCCGTCCTTGAAACGGATATAACCAAGACCGGCGTAGCCTTCGGAGCGCGCCCAGTCATTCATCTTGTCAAAGAAGCTGCGGGCTTTGCTTCCCCCTGCCCCCGGTGCCGGAATAGCGCGAACCACAGCGCCTTTATCAACCGCCCCGGCAAAAATTCCAAAACCTGAGCCGCGAAAAACCTCTGTCACATCACATATTTCAACGGGATTCCTGAGGTCAGGCTTGTCATTGCCATATTTCAACATGCTTTGTTTAAACGGAATACGCGGAAATGGCGTTTGCGTAACTTTTTTGGTGGTGAATTCTTCAAACAGGCCAACCATAAGCGGTTCCAGTGCCGCGAAGACATCTTCCTGCGTAACAAAAGACATTTCCACATCAAGCTGGTAAAATTCGCCCGGTGAGCGGTCTGCCCTGGCATCTTCGTCCCGGAAACAGGGGGCTATCTGAAAATAGCGGTCAAAGCCGGCAATCATCAAAAGCTGCTTGAACTGTTGCGGGGCCTGTGGCAGCGCATAGAATTTACCGGGATGCAGGCGGCTTGGAACCAGAAAATCCCGTGCGCCTTCCGGCGAACTTGCGGTCAGGATCGGGGTCTGATACTCGCGAAAACCCAGATCAACCATCCGGCGGCGCATGCTGGAAATCACATCGGAACGCAGAATAATATTCCGGTGAAGACGCTCGCGGCGCAAATCAAGGTAACGATAGGTCAGTCGAATATCTTCAGGATAGTCCTGTTCGCCAAATACCGGTAGCGGTAGCTCAGCCGCCACAGAAAGAATGTCCAGTTCCTCAATGAATATTTCAATATGTCCGGTGGGAAGATTTTCATTCACGGTATCCGCACTGCGGGAGACCACCTTGCCCTTGACCCGGATAACCGATTCAGCCCGCAGGCTTTCGGCAATTTCAAAGCAGCTATTATCCGTATCAATCACACATTGGCTCAGGCCGTAATGATCCCGAAGGTCAATGAACAAAAGGCCGCCATGATCCCTCTTCCGGTGTACCCAGCCGGAAAGAAGGATGATTTCCCCGACATTTTCCGCCCGCAAGGCCTCGCAAGTATGTGTTCTATATTCATGCATAGCAAATCTTCTAACTTTAATGTGTAAATCATGGTGTTTTTGTGCTTTATTGCCCGCTTGTCAAGTTATTCTTTGTCAGGCTTGATAACGACGCACTGGCAAACAGATATCAGGTAAGAAAATAATGAGCGTAATCACAACCAATGAGCAGTTAGCAGCCCTTTGTCTGCGGCTGGAGAAATCACAATATATCACCGTGGATACAGAATTTCTGCGCACCAAAACCTATTATTCCAAACTTTGCCTGATTCAGGTCGCCAATGAAGAAGAATATCATGCCATTGACCCTTTGGCTCCCGGTATTGATCTGACCCCTTTTTATGACCTTATGACCAATGAGAGTATTCTCAAGGTTTTTCATGCCTCACGGCAGGATATCGAGATTTTTGTCAATGAAAAAGGCATTGTGCCAAAACCCCTGTTTGATTCTCAGGTCGCGGCCATGGTCTGCGGTTATGGCGACAGCATTGGCTATGAGAAGCTGGTGTTAAGCATGGCCGGGGCCACTTTGGATAAAAGCACCCGCATTACCGATTGGTCCCGCCGTCCGTTAACTCAGCGACAGATTGATTATGCCCTTGGCGATGTCACCCATCTGCGGACCATATACAAGAATCTGGATAAACAACTGACCAAAAGCAAGCGCAGTCATTGGCTGAAGCAGGAAATGGCGGAACTGGCTAATCTGGATACTTTTGTCGTTCTGCCGGAAAATGCCTGGAAGCGGCTTAAAATCAGAAGCAGCAATCGTTTATTCAATGCCGTTGCCCGGGCGCTGGCCGAGTGGCGGGAAATAGAGGCACAGAGCCGTAATATACCACGTAACCGGGTTATGAGGGATGAAGTATTACTTGAAATTTCTGCCGTAAGACCTGAACATACCAATGCTTTAGGCAGCATACGTGGTCTGTCACCGGGGTTTGGCCAAAGCAAGAATGGTCGAAATGTTCTTGCCGTCGTCCGTCAGGTTCTTGACCGGCCCGAAGACAGCCTGCCTAAAATCAGCCGCAAACAGCCTCCGGCACAGAATACAGACCCGGTAATGGAACTGCTCAAGGTTCTGCTTAAACTGACCTGCCAGAGCGAGAATGTGGCGCCGAAACTCATTGCTTCGGTTGATGACCTTGAGAGACTGGCGGAAAAGGATGATGCTGATATTCCGGCCCTGTCCGGCTGGCGCTATGACTTATTTGGCAAACAAGCCCTTGCGGTTAAAGAAGGCAAGCTGGCTTTGGCCATGAAAAACGGTAAAGTCACCCTGATTCCAATGAATCCGCAGCAAGAAGATTAGATAATTCTAACGTCTTCTTCCAGGTTAAATTGCCGGGCAAGTTTTGTGAAGCGTTTGATCACAACCTCATTGACCAGTGCTTTGTCCTGAGCCCGCACATTCAGCAGCATTTTACCGTCTTTAATTTCCAGAGAGGCAGATTTCAGACCTTTTTCCGTCCCCCCGGAGATTCTTTGTGCCAGCCTCAGGGCAAGCCCCACCTGATTTGCATAGAGGATATCCGGGGCTTTAAGTAATGTCTCAACCTTGGCAGTCTCTTTTTCGCCGGTTTTTCCGCCGTAACAAATATATAGCGCCAATCCCAGAAAGGCGGCCCCCCTGTGGGCAAGCCCCAGCAAACGGCCATGCAGAACCTCATATAAAACTTTTTCCGCCTGGTATTCCGGGTGACCGCGCCAGCCCACATCGCTCAGGATTGCTGCCGCCAGCCGCAGGCGGTTTGGCTCAAAGTCTTCTTCGGGAAACAGGGGATCAATCCATTTCTGTACCCGCTGGCCATGTTCAGAGAAACGGCCCGTATTAGTCGCAATATCATGGCAGGCCGCAATCAGGGGGTCCTGTTGCCGCACATCCGGCGTCATGCCTTCATAAAGCAGTCCCTCCCGCAGGCCATAGCCTGAAATAACCAAACGGCGTGATTGCAGTTTTTTGATCAGACGGTTGAGGATATAAGCCGACAAAGGCAGAACCTTCAGGCGTCGCGAAGAAATATGGACACAATAGCGGTTAAGTTCAACATAATGCATCCCGGATATACGTTGTGTCAGTTCAAGGGCGTCGTCCCGGTCAATGGTATAATGATGGACATTATTCAGAGCATAACCTTTTTCCATGATATGGATTTTAGCCAGCGCCCGCCAGGAACCGCCAACCGCATAAAAATTTTCATTTTTATGCTCACTTTTCCAGTCGAGCGAGGCTATGGCCCTGTCAATATCTGCCTTGGGAGAAGAAATAGTCTGACCATCAAGGGACTGATATTTAAGTGGGCCAATGGCAAAACTGACCTTTTCCGCCACATCGCCATCCGTAAGGCGCGCCAGTTCCAGGCTGCCGCCGCCCAGATCACCCATGATACCCCTCGCTCGGGGCAAGGCACATAAAACCCCAAGTCCGGATAATCTGGCCTCATCTTCACCGGAAATCACGGCAACATCCAGCTTGCATTCCCGTCTTATTCGTTCGGCAAAATCAGGGCCGTTTTTTGCTTCGCGCACCGCCGATGTGGCCACTACACGGTAATTTCTCACATCCATCTTGCCCAGCATCAAATGAAAACGGTTCAGGTTTTCGATAACCCTATCCATGGCTTTATCCTGCATCATGCCTGTTTCAGACAGGCCACGCCCCAGACCACAAAGGATTTTTTCATTAAAAATCACATAAGGCGCTCGCCTCATGCTTTCATAAACCACCAGACGAACGGTGTTTGATCCAATATCAATAACGGCAAATTTTTCCAAAAACAGTCACTCTTTCAACAGCAAGGGAAATTCCTTGCCTTCAATGGCCTTTCCCATGCCGGACAGGCTTGGATTTTTTAAAAAATACTCATGGGCAGAGAATTTACTGCCCTCTGAACCATCCCGCACATAAGAATGATCCGGCTGCAAATGCCAACTCTGGACATTATCTTTCAGATTGGCCACCATAATTTGGCCAAGCACCTGTGATTTAACCGTCAGATTATCAATGGGAATCATGGTTTCCACCCGGCGTTCAAAATTTCGCGGCATCCAGTCGGAAGAAGAAATATATACGATTGCCTGATCTGAGGGCATTTTATGACCATTACCAAAACAGGTAATCCGGGCATGTTCCAGAAAGCGGCCCACGATGCTTTTTATCCGGATATTTTCCGACATGCCAGCAACGCCGGGCCGGAGGCAGCATATGCCCCGCACCACAAGGTCAATGGACACCCCCGAACAGGATGCCTCATATAATTTGTCTATGATGATCGGGTCGACAAGAGCATTCATCTTGGCCCAGAGGGTGGCGGGCTTTCCTGCCCGGGCGAATATTATTTCCCGGTCAATCATTTCCATTAGTTTGTCACGAATGCCAAAGGGAGAAATTACCACCTTTTCCAGTTGTTTGGGCCGGGCGTATCCCGTTAGATAATTGAAAATATGAACCGCATCACGGCCCAATGCCTCATCATCGGTAAAAAAAGACAGATCGGTATAGACCTTGGCGGTGATGGGGTGATAATTTCCGGTGCCATAATGGATATAGGTGCGAAGCTGGTCATTTTCCCGGCGAATAATCACCGATATTTTGGCGTGGGTTTTCAATTCCAGAAAACCATAGACCACCTGAACCCCTGCCCGTTCCATATCTCTGGCCCATTTGATATTTTTAGCCTCATCAAAACGTGCCTTCAATTCCACAAGAGCCGTAACCGATTTTCCCGATTCCGCCGCATCTATCAAAGCCCTTATAATCGGGGAATTTTCACTTGTGCGGTATAAAGTCTGCTTGATGGCCACCACATCCGGGTCCAGAGCCGCCTGCTGCAGGAAGCTGACCACAACATCGAAGCTTTCAAAAGGGTGGTGAACAATGAAATCTTTTTCGCGAATGGCTGAAAAACAATTACCGCCCTTGTCTTTCATGCGCTGGGGAAAACGGGGGTTCAGGGACATGAATTTAAGCTTGGGAAATCCGTCAACAATCAACTGGTCCACTTCAGCAATGCCCAGAATACCATCGATGCTGATAATTTCCTTTTCCGTTATCTGAAGCTTTCTTCTGACCATTTTCAGAAGATTTTTTGGCATTTTGGCATTAACCTCCAACCGGATCACACGCCCCCGCCGCCGCCGTTTAAGCGCACTCTCAAACACCCGCACCAGATCTTCGGCCTCTTCATCCACCTCCATCTCGCTGTCGCGGATCAAGCGGAAAATACCATCTCTCCTGATAGAATAATTGGGAAATAATCTGTGGAGAAACAAACATATGCAATTTTCAACAGATATGAAGCGAACTTCTTCCCCAGGCAGCCGGACAAACCGTTTCGTCTGGCGTGGAACTGGAATCAGAGCCAATAGCGTGCCACCATCATTATCATTTTCCAGTTCGAGAACAATGGAGAAACCAAGATTCGGAATGAATGGAAAGGGATGCGCCGGATCAACCGCCAATGGTGTCAGGATAGGGAAAATATTTTCCAGAAAATATATCTCAAGCCAAGCCTTGTCCTCTGTGGAAACATCATGGGCATCGATAAGGTCAATGCCTTCATCTTTCAGGCTCTTTACCAAACCTGCCCAACAGACCTGCTGTTCACTGATAAGTTTTCCGGCGAGCTGATTAATCTGGTTAAGCTGTTCTGCCGGTGTCAGCCCTTCATTGCTGACTTTTTCCACACCTGCGGTTATCTGCCCGCGTATTCCGGCAACCCTAACCATATAGAATTCATCCAGATTACTGCCCGATATGGATAAAAAACGCAGACGTTCCAGCAGCGGATGAGCCAGATTATTGGACTCCTCCATCACCCGCATATTAAACCGCAACCACGAAAGTTCCCGGTTAATCAATCGTTCATTAACAGGAAAATTGTGGAACGGAAATGTATTTTTTTCTTTTGTCCGGGACAGCGTCATTTTTGAATTCCAGCAATTGAGAACACCCTCTGGATTATAGCAACAAATTCCGTATGAGGGGAATGGTTATTTTCCGTTTTTGGGCAAGGGCCAGATTATCAATTCTGCTCACGATGTCCCGGGCGGCTTCAAATGATCTTTCCATTCTGGCTATCAGGTAAGTGACGACTTCAGCCGGCACATTAATCTGTCGGTCGTCAAATTGTTTTATGATCACCGCTGCCAGCAGTTCATCATCCGGCGGCCCGATTTCAATGGTCATGGATGCGAGCATCCGGGACCGCAAATCCGGCAGGTCAAGCGGCCAGTGCTTTGGGTGCTTATTGGCTGTCAACATAAGCGTGCCGCCATTTTCCTTCTGCCAGTTATATAGATGGAATAATTTCTCCTGCATTTCAGGATTTTCAAGGATATTATCCACATCGTCAATAATCAGGTTGCTGGATAATTCATCACGCCGGAACTTTCCAGGATTTACCGGCCTGGCCCCTGACTTATGCTGCCAGACGTGTGACAGATGCGTTTTGCCACATCCGGCCGTACCATAAACTATGGTGCAGTGGCTGTTTCGCCAATGGGGCCAGCGGTCAAGCCAGTTAACGGCAGCCTCATTTGACGGGGTTACAAAAAAATCTCCGGCTTTAAAAGCTTCACGAATGGGTATATCAAAGGGAATTTGAACGGGGGGCATATAGTCACTTCTTTAAGGTCAAAACCCATGGGTAATTCAGGTGTGGTACCATGTTATCAGATAGTTCTGTCAAAATCAGGTCTTCCTGCTCTAATGTCAGAATGATCTGTTCCACATCACCGGAATGTTCGATTTCCACATTAGCCGCGCTTGTGGTTAAGCTATGGGTGGTTATTTTGCGAATCAAAGATATGGATTCCAGTTTTTTCTTGATCTCAAACCAGTCTTCGCCGCGATCATATTTGATCTTAACCTTCAGGCGCGACGATGTACCGAAATGAATCATCACCTTTTCTTTCCATTGGTTATCGAGCCAGTATGTTGCCTGCCGGATGGCCTCGTTATAGAGGTTTTCGGTATCTTCGCCGTTGTTTTTATCGTCAATGATGGTTCTGAATTGATACTTATCTTCACCGGCCTTAAAAATAGTCAGCTCCAATATCTTTTTTCCTTCTGAAATATCATCTTCAATTCGTGCGCTCATCACATAGAGCTTGTCCAGCCCATGCTCTTTGACGAAATTCTGCAAGGCTTTTTTATCACCCTGCTGGGCCTGCCACGCCGTAATAGACAGGCGATTGGCAAGGGATGAAACGATTACCCGAACCGGCACAAGATTATTCGCCGTGTCATAGGTAACCCATGACCTATGCCAGTCATTGCCTTTTTCCCATAGCAACACTGCCCCATCCTTCTCCACTACTGTGATAATGCTTGCCGGATTAGACAGGGTTTCCGCAAAGGGTATTTGCCTACCGGACAGGAAATTATAAATCTTGTCGCGGCTGAAATGAACGGTAAAATCAGCCATATAGCGGACAGGTGAGCTTTTCTCGTTGGCAACCTCAAGTCCACTGACAAGCTCTGTAATCTGGCCATCGTCAAGGACAGGAAGGTTAACCTGATCTTCTTCACGGATAATTTTGCGAAATAACTTCTCAAGGGCTGTGCGCTGGGCCGACTTCACGGCTGTCTGGCTTGCCCGGTTGGAGTTTGGCCCTGTCTCATCTATGGATAAATTGTAAATTGTATATATTCTGGGCGACCCGATTTGAGGGTCACTTTCCCGCGCCGATGAAATACTGTTAGGTATGCTGAAGCATAACATTAATATAAATATATAATAGTATGTTTTCAATGTATTCTTATTCAATTTTATTAATCCAGTCAGTCTTGTCCGCCCTTCAAAGTCATAATAGTGCATCTTGTCATCACTATGGCAAGTAATTTATAATTTCCGATAACATAAAAATCAGGTGGCATTTCACCGCCCCTGCCCTTATATCTGATCCTGTATATAGTATTTTCAGGTGGAAGAATGTGAACCAAAAGAAAACCTACACATATAAAGATGCCGGCGTTGATATTAATGCGGGCAATGACCTTGTGGAAGCCATAAAACCGGCAGCGGCCTCAACCAAAAGACCAGGCTGCACGTCCGCTCTTGGTGGTTTTGGTGCCCTGTTTGACCTGAAAGCAGCGGGTTATAAAGATCCGATCCTTGTCTCCGGCACCGATGGAGTCGGTACCAAATTGAAGGTTGCCATTGAATCCGGTAAGCATGATACGGTCGGTATTGACCTGGTGGCCATGTGCGTCAATGATTTGATTGTACAGGGGGCCGAACCACTATTCTTTCTGGATTATTTTGCCACCGGACATTTGAGCGTTGAGGCCGGGCGCGCTATCATTGAAGGCATCGCGGAAGGCTGTCGACAGGCAGGTGCTGCTCTGATTGGGGGCGAGACTGCGGAAATGCCCGGCATGTACAGGGACGGCGACTATGACCTTGCCGGTTTCTGTGTCGGTGCGGTGGAGCGGGATAATATCCTGACCGGTGAAAATGTTTCGGAAGGTGATATTCTGCTTGGCCTCGCCTCAAGCGGTGTCCATTCCAACGGTTTTTCCCTTGTGCGGCGTCTGGTGGAAGATTCCGGTCTTGGATACAACGACCCCTGCCCCTTTGATGCCGGTAAAGATTTTGGTACTGCCCTGCTGGAGCCCACAAAAATTTACGTAAAAAGCACATTGGCCGCCTTGAAAGCCGGGTATATCAAGGCAATTTCCCATATCACAGGCGGCGGCTTTGTGGAAAATATCCCGCGTATCCTGCCAGATGATGTCGCCGCCCATGTGGATGCAAATGGCTGGACCCTGCCCCCGGTCTTTGACTGGCTGAGGGAAGCCGGCAATCTGGAACCGCTGGAAATGGCCAAGACTTTTAACTGCGGAATTGGGCTTGTGGTTATTGTCAAGGCGAATGGTGTCGATGAGACCCAAAAAATATTCGAGCAATTTGGTGAAACAGTCTATAGTCTGGGACAGGTGGTTCAAAGGTCGGCAGATGAGCCAGCAACCGTTGTCACCGGAACGGCCGGAAGCTGGGGTTACGATGCCCCGTGGCAGGCTGTTTCCGCCAAATAACAGGATTATCCTTATGCTAGATGTGGCTGTATTGGTTTCCGGACGGGGGAGTAATCTGCAAGCGTTGATTGATGCCTGTGCCGAGAAAGACTTTCCGGCCCGTATCGTGGCGGTTATTTCCAATAATCCCGGGGCTTATGGCCTTGAGAGGGCTAGGGCGGCCAATATTCCCACATCAGTGATTAATCACCGGGATTTCGAGACCCGCGAATCCTTTGAAGAGGCCATTGATGACGAGCTGAAAAAATATAAGGCCAAATTTATCTGCCTCGCCGGATTCATGCGTATATTGGATGCCCGTTTTGTCAACCGCTGGAAAGACCGTATATTGAACGTCCATCCGTCCCTGCTGCCGTCCTTCAAAGGACTGCATACTCAGGAGCGGGCATTGGAATCCGGGGTGCGCTTTACCGGCTGCACCGTCCATAT
>NVTJ01000007.1 GCA_002401545.1 Alphaproteobacteria bacterium | reverse complement strand
GGCCTTGACCGCAAGGATGAGATTGGCGAAATGGCAACATCGGTTAATGTCTTTAAAGTCAATGCCATTGAACGCATACGCCTTGAACAGGAAAGCAAAGAGGCTGAACAGGAACAATTGAAACGGGATGAGGAGACGCGAGAAGCCACCGCCGCCCGTGAAAGAGAAGAACTGGAACGTGATCAGGCTGAAGTAGCCGGGCGTGAAGCCCGTGCCAGCCGGATTAATGAAATGATCGCTACTTTTGAAAATAAAGTCACGGAAATGATGGAGGTTATGGCGGCCTCATCAACGGAAATGAGCGCCACCGCCAAGCAGTTGGTGGCCACATCATCGGATACCAAGGAACGCTCCGCTGTGGTGGCATCAGCGTCCGACGAAACGGCCAATAACGTCAATATGGTGGCCTCTGCCGCCGAAGAACTGACAAGTTCCGTACAAGAAATCAGCCGTCAGGTGACAAAGGCCAGTGACATTTCTCAGGAAGCTGTAGAGGAAGCGAAACAGAGCGAAACCGCAATTTCCGCCCTTGCGGATGCGGCGGAAAAGATCAATGATGTTATTGGTATTATCAGTGATATTGCGGAACAGACCAATCTTCTGGCGCTTAATGCCACCATCGAATCTGCCCGTGCCGGGGAAGCCGGTAAAGGCTTTGCGGTTGTGGCCTCAGAGGTCAAGGCCCTTGCGGGTCAAACCAGTGGAGCCACCGATGAAATTGCAACCCAGATTAAGGAAATGCAAAATCTGACCCAAAAGGCGGTGAGCAGCATTCAGACCATCGTTGATGTGAACAACAAGTCCAACGAAGTCACCGTCAGCATTCAGGCAGCGGTTGAGCAGCAGAGCGCGGCCACCAATGAAATCTCCCAGAGCATACAACAGGTGGCGACCGGGACCAATGAGGTATCGAGCAATATCACCCGGGTAGCAGAGGGGGCTGATCAGACCGGGTCAGCCGGGGATCAGGTTCTTACGGTTGCCGATGAGCTTGGCAAGATTTCTGAAAATCTGAAAAAGGATATTGAACAATTCCTGTCAGATGTCCGGGCGGCGTGATCAACGGTATCTGGTATATTTTTAAATTTCTTCCTCGGGGGTGTTCTTCGCCCGCTTGATACCCTCGAGGATTTTCTGCTTGGCGACCTCCGGGCCTTCCCATCCGGTGATCTTGACCCATTTGCCTTCTTCCAGATCCTTGTAATGTTCAAAGAAATGCTGAATTTGTTGCAGCAGGATTTCCGGCAGATCAGTATAGGTCAGGATATTTTTGTAAGTAGGATCGGTTTTCAGGTCCGGTACGGCAAGGATTTTTTCATCGCCGCCGGCTTCGTCTTCCATGAGCAGCACTCCGATGGGCCGGGCGCGGATGACGCATCCCGGGATCAGTGGTTCCCCCACAACCACCATCACATCACAGGGGTCCCCGTCATCTGACAGGGTATGGGGCATATAGCCATAATTGGTGGGATAACGCATGGGGGTATGCAAAATCCGGTCCACCAGAAGGGCGCCACTGCGTTTGTGCATTTCATATTTCACGGCGGCACCGCCGGCGGGTACTTCAATGATGACGTTGATTTCTTCCGGCGGATTAAGACCCGCATGGATTTTGTCGACTTGGGGCATTTGGCTTTACCTGTTTAGATTCTATTGCGGTGCAATATAGCTAAATATATACCCATGTCAAAAAAAAAGCCCCGCATAACGCAGGGCTTTTCCATAAATGAAATTTATTGGCCGGACTACATGAATTTTGCCACAACAGCCACCAGAAGAATTGCCACGATATTGACAATCTTGATCAGCGGGTTAATCGCCGGGCCAGCGGTATCCTTGTAAGGATCACCAACCGTATCACCGGTAACAGCGGCTTTGTGGGCCTCGCTTCCCTTGCCGCCGTGGTGGCCATCTTCGATATATTTCTTGGCATTATCCCAGGCACCGCCACCGGACGTCATGGAAATGGCCATGAAAATACCGGTAATGATGGTTCCCATGAGCATGGCACCCAGAGCCTGAAATGCACCAACCATATCACTGGCCATATATGCCACGGCGAAAAGCACTATCGGGGCCAATATGGGCAGCAGGGATGGCAGGATCATTTCCTTGATCGCCGCCTTGGTGAGCAGATCAACAGCCTTGCCATATTCCGGCTTTGCGGTGCCTTCCATAATGCCGGGGATTTCCCTGAACTGGCGGCGGACTTCAATCACGACGCTGGCCGCCGCACGCCCCACAGCCATCATGGACATGGACGCAAACAGATAGGGCAACATGCCCCCCATGAACAGGCCGATCACAACGAAAGGTTCCTGAAGCGAGAATGAAATCTCAGGAAGATCAGGCATATAATGGGCGATTTCCTCGGTGAAGGCCGCGAACAGCACCAGTGATGCCAGCCCGGCTGACCCAATAGCGTAGCCTTTGGTGACGGCTTTGGTGGTATTACCCACGGCGTCCAGTTTGTCTGTTGTCACCCGCACATCTTCAGGCAGCTTGGCCATTTCGGCGATACCACCGGCATTATCGGTTACCGGACCATAAGCGTCCAGTGCTACAACCATGCCTGCCAGGGACAGCATGGCAGATGCGGCAATGGCGATACCAAACAGGCCCGCCTGATCATGGGCAATAAAAATACCCATGCAAATCACAATCACCGGCAGGGCGGCTGATTCCATGGAAATGGCCAGACCCTGAATAACATTGGTGCCATGCCCGGTTTCAGAAGCCTCGGCAATAACGCGAACCGGGCGATATTCCGTGCTGGTGTAATATTCCGTAATCCACACCACAAGGGCGGTCACGCCAAGTCCGGTCAGAACGCACCAGAAGATAGCGGTTGTGGTCAGCGCGTCGCCATTGGCAAACTGAATGCCCTGAAAGAAATCATATTGTGTCAGCATACCATAGATGAGGGCGCCGGAGATAACCGCGCTCCAGATCAGGCCTTTATACAAGGCCCTCATGATGTTTTCGGAACCTTTTTTCATCTTGACGAAGAAAGTACCGCCGATGGAACCCAGAATACTCAAGGCACCGATCATAAGCGGCAGCAGCATCATTTTCTCCACGCTTGCCCCGACAAAGGCGCTGGAGGCGATCAGCATTGTCGCCACAATCGTCACCGCATAGGTTTCGAACAGGTCGGCAGCCATGCCGGCACAATCGCCCACATTATCGCCCACATTGTCGGCGATTGTCGCCGGGTTGCGGGGGTCGTCTTCGGGGATACCGGCTTCGACCTTGCCCACCATATCGCCGCCAACGTCAGCACCTTTGGTGAAAATACCACCGCCAAGACGGGCAAAGATGGATATGAGCGAGGCACCGAAACCAAGACCGACAAGGCCTTCCAATGTGGTGCGCACATCGACACCACCGGTGATCATATAAATATAATAAAGGGAAACACCCAGCAGACCGAGGCCAACCACCAGCATACCGGTCACCGCACCGGAGATGAAGGACACATCAAGGGCCTTGTGAATATCTTCGGACGCGGCCTGTGCGGTTCTGACGTTTGCCCGTACCGACACATTCATGCCGATATAGCCGGTCAGGCCCGACAGAACAGACCCGACAACAAAACCGATAGCCACATGGCCGCCCAGCAGAAAATACAGGGCCACGGCGACAACAACACCGACCATGCCGATGGCTTTATATTGACGGTCCAGATAAGCGGCAGCGCCTTCGCGAATGGCGGCGGAAATTTCCTGCATCCGTTCGTTGCCGGTGCCGTAAGCCATAACTCTACGGGTGGCATATATGCCATAAATGAGTGCAACAATTCCGCAGCCCACAATCATATAATATATATTAGTCATACTTCCCTCTATTTTTACTACTATGTTTTTTTAATGCCTTAATTTGACTGTTGACCCTGCACAATTATGATCGTGAAAGCAAGAGCAGATTGTGCTTTTTACCAATAATGCCCGGCGATGATGGCCATAAACATAATAAAGCCTAAATGATGGTTGGACTTAAACCGTTTCAGGCAGTTTTTGCTGTCCTCCATCTTTAATGACCTGATCTGCCACAGGCAATGGCCGGCCACGATGGTGAGGCCCATATAATAAGCCATTCCGATTCCTGCCATATATCCGGCAAGGACAAAGCCTGTCAGCATGGCGCCATAAAAAAACACCAGCCAGCGGGGGGTGTTTTCCCTGAGGCGGAGCGCCGTTGACTTGACCCCGATTAGGGCGTCATCCTCCTTGTCCTGATGGGCATAGATGGTGTCATAACCCAATGTCCAGAAGATACCGCCGCCGTAAAGCAGCAGGGCGGGCCAGGCCAGACTTCCCGTGACTGCCGCCCAGCCCATGAGTGCGCCCCAGTTAAAGGTCAACCCCAGCACAATCTGTGGCCAATAGGTGATGCGTTTCATAAAGGGATAGATAACGATCAGCCCCAGGGATGCAATCCCGAGCCAGATGGTAAATTCATTGAGTTGCAGAAGGATGATCATCCCGATTAAACATAATGCCCCCAGAAAGACAAAAGCCTGCCAAACACTCACCCGGCCACTGGGCAGGGGGCGGCCTTTGGTGCGCTCCACCATCGCGTCATATTTCCGGTCGGCCAGATCATTGACCACACATCCCGCGCCCCGCATGACAAAGGCCCCGATTGAGAATAATACCATATATGTGAGAGCAGGTGTTTTACTGGCCAAGGCAATGGACCACAGGCACGGCCAGAGCAACAACCAGGTTCCGATGGGCCTGTCCGCCCGCATCAATTGCAGATAGGGCCAGGCAAAGTCCGGTGACAGGCGGTTGACCCATCCAAGCTTCACCGTATCCTTGGGAGCCTCATTTATTCTGTTTTCGGTTTTTGTCATTTGTCTTGTCTAGGATAAAAATCTATCATTGGCAAAAATATAATGAAGAAGGATGTCATGTCTAATAATATCAAAGCCCGGCTTTATGTGGAAAATGACCTTGGGCCGGGCAAGGAAATATTGCTTGACGGCAATCAGGGCCATTATCTGGTTAATGTGATGCGGCTTAAGGGGGGAGCGTTTATCCTGCTGTTTAATGGCCGGGACGGGGAATGGCTGGCGGAAATCGTCAAAATCAGCAAAGGCCGGGCAACGGTTATGACGCAGGAAAATATTATGGCGCAAAAACCGGAACCTGACCTGTGGTATCTGTTTGCTCCCGTCAAAAAAGCCCGCCTTGATTATATGGTGCAGAAGGCGACGGAACTGGGGGTATCGCTCATCCGTCCGGTCCTGACGGAACGCACCAATCTGGACCGCCTGAAAGAAGACAAGATAAGATTGAATGCCATAGAAGCCGCCGAACAATGTGAGCGCTTTAGCGTGCCAAAAGTGGAACCGATGATCAAACTGGAGAGACTGCTGGCAGAATGGCCTGAGGACCGCCTGATCATGTTTTGTGATGAAGAGGGAACAAGTGATCAGAATACCTATCCCGTGGGTCGCGCCATTGACGAGGTTAACGCCTGGCAGGGCCGTCCAAAAAAATGGGCCATATTGATCGGGCCGGAGGGGGGGTTCAGCCCGGATGAACGCGCCCTGATCCGGCGACAGTCATATGTGGTGCCGGTGACCCTTGGCCCCCGGATATTGCGGGCCGATACCGCCGCCGTCGCCGCCATTGTCCTGTGGCAATCATTTGCCGGTGACTGGGCCGGGTAATTAGGTCAGGGTCTTAGTCAGGAGTTGCGACAATGTTTTTCAAGGGCGGTGACCACATTTTATCCTTTAGCAGAAGAAACGGTTTTTCTGCGACAAAATGCAGGAAAAGTGCAGCCATACCGGAAAGGGTGAAAAACACCGCCAGAAACTGACAAAAAGCAAAACCGCCATTACCAACCTGATAACCGCTGAGTGTCAGACAAAGTGGCAGGAGAGGAATATGAATCAGATACAGGGGATAGCTTATCCGCGCAATGACCCTTAATGAATAGGCCCCAAGAATATATTTTGGGCTGCCGCCAAAGATTGCTCCCATTAGAATTCCGCCAAAAGTGAGCGAAAGAACCAAAGGTTGAAATATTTTCTGATACCAGCCAATTTTCCCCAGAAGTTCAGAACCAAAGAGTTGCAGGCAGAGCAGTGCAGAAGAAAACCAGAATATCCTGATTGCCCAATCCGGGTTTTTCGGCGCTCCTTTCTTTAACTGGCTCGAATATAAAAAGGCACAGAAGACACCAATTGCCAGACCATCAAAACTATGATGGAAGGGGCTGCGGAAAATGGTGAAAAAATCACCGTAAGAGGTAATTTCCGGATAATATAGTACCGCCGTAATCGCCCGGAATAACAGCGGCAGCAGAACCAGTGCGCCCAGAAGCATATAGCATCTTGTGGGTGTTTTTTGACCAACCGCCAGCAATAACAGAAACGGGGCCAGGAAATAGAATTTTTCTTCAACCCCCAGAGACCAGAAAGCGACAACGATATTGGCGGGCAGGTAATCCTGAAGGAATAACAGATGATAGATAATCCTCACCCCAAGATAATCGGGGGCGATTTGATATAAAGGTATCATACCCAGCACGACCAGAGCAAGGACGGTAAAATAGGCTGGTATGATACGTAATAGCCGCCCGCCCAGATACTGGCCTATCTTAGAAAAAGAGCTGTTCACCCCGCGTTTCAGAAGATGATAAGTGATGAGAAAACCGCTTAGAACGAAAAATAGGTCTACGCCGATCCAGCCATTGAGGAACGGAATGAGTATATCCCATTCGCCGATCGGGAAAAGGGTTTTGTCCTGACTATAGAGCGGCCATACCGCATGGCGGCATAATACAAGAAGAACTGCAATAGCCCGCAGCCCGTCCAGTTCAACTATGGCTTTGGGATTGCTTTTGAAACTGAAATAATCAGAGAGAGGCTGCATGGTTTCTAACCGCCTGAATTCAGGTCAAGTGTCTTCTGCATCGGCGCCTTGCGCATTTTCCAGATGATGGAATCAACCACATAATGATGAAAATTTATGGTCTGGTAAATGATAATAAGCGACGGAATACCGATCAGGTAAAAACTGTCCTCAAACAGGGTGATCGTATGATACAGAAGGTATGTGATGGACAAGCAAACGGCAAAATATAATATCCATTTGTCGGGTTGGCTGATCAGGGACAGGAACCGGGCTTTGCGATCTATCCCGCTCCGGTAGCGGTTGCTGTTAAAAAGCCAGACAAAAAGCAGATACTGGGCGTTATGCCAGACGTTAATAACAACCCAGCCATAGGTGATATCCTCAATCAGGAGGTAACCGACGCCAAAGATCGCATGGTGGGAAATCATATACAGGGTATGGGCGACGGGTCGATGCCCCTGCATGAAATCTCTTGCCCTGTGATAGCCCCAGAGGACAAGAGACAGGATGGCGGCAGCCCCGACAATATCCACCAGCATCTCCGGCACGGGGATTACCTTGAGTTCCAGTCCAATGAATGTTTCCGGTGCCTGCCACGAACGGTAAAGAATACCCCACAGGGGCAGGAGGTAGAAAGTCATCTTTGAAAGGGTTTCAGATTCCGTAATATTTTTGCCGGCTTTGCGGCGGTAAGCCTGGGAGATGCCCCAGCTCTGACGGGTATAATGGAACCACTGCCAGTAAAGATAAACGCTTGTTACCGTCCATATTCCAATGCCCGTCGCGATCATAAAAGTCCCGGTGAAAACCAGTAATGGCAGGCCGAACAGCAAAAAACGATGTTGGCGGAAGCTTTCTTTGTCAAAACAAAGGCGGGTATAGGTGGCAATGACATGGTGATAACCCAGAAGCCATAAATCCAGAAACAGGACAAGGCCAAAGTATTTTGGGTTGGCCATAACGATAATGCCGGATGCCATGGCGATGAAAACAGTTCCCACCACAAACAGGAGATCAAATTGTGAATTGCGCAGCCATCCGGGCTGGATATTTGGGGCCAGAGTAATATCTGTCATTGGAATATTCTCATTACGATTAAAACAGGGAGCGCCCATTGTCCTGTAATAAGATTGAAATTTTCTTAAAAATCATCAAAATGATATGAGTTAAAGATTTAGGCACGCCAGAAAAGGGATGAGAAAAGGACCAGCACGGAAAATAATTCCAGACGGCCAAGTAACATACCAAATGTCAGCAACCATTTTGCCGTATCCGGCAAAGCCTGAAAATTACCTGCAGGACCGATGAGCTGGCCAACGCCTGGCCCCACATTTGCCAGAGCGGTTCCGGCCCCTGAAAGTGCCGTTGTAAAATCAAGCCCTGTTAAGGTCAGGGCCATGGTCAGAATGAGAAGGCTGGCCATAAACAGGAATAAAAAGGCAAAGACGGACCCCATAATATTTTCATTAAGGGGTTGATTGTTATATTTTGGCAGGGAGACCACATTGGGCCAGACCAATTGTTTTATATGCGATTTCAGGGTCAAAAACATTATTTGAAAACGAAAAATTTTTATGCCACAGGATGTGGAGCCGGCGCAGCCGCCAATGAACATAATAAAAAAGAATGTAATGACGGCAAGTGGTCCCCAGGTCGTATAATCCCCAGAGGCGTAGCCGGTACCGGTAATGACAGAAATGACATTGAATGTTGTATATCTCAAGGATTGTGCGAAGTCATAATGGCCGGTTTTCCATAACCAGAAGGACAACAGGGTGATGATGAAGACAAGTAATATCATAAATCCGCGCACCTGAGAATCTCTGAGCAGCCCGCCGGGATAACCCTTTAATATTTTCAGATATAAAATGAATGGCAGACTGCCTATGACCATGAAGAACGATGTGAGGTAATCAATCAAGGCACTGTCGAAGTGGCCTATTGAGCTATCGGATGTGGAAAAACCGCCTGTGGAAATGGTGGTAAAGGCATGACAGGCGGCTTCAAACGGCGTCATGCCAGCCATCCAGAGAGCCAGGCCGCAAATTAATGTCAGCCCCATATATAACAGGGAGAGGGCGGCGGCGAGCTGTGTCGAACGCGGTATGAAATTTTCTCTTACATCAAAGGCTTCTGTTTTGAACAGCTGCATGCCCCCAACCTGAAGTAAAGGCATTATTGCCACCCCCATGACAATAATGCCCACCCCGCCAAACCATTGCAGCAAGCTGCGCCATAACAGAATACCCGGTGGCAGACCGCCCAGCCCGGTAATAACCGTTGATCCGGTTGTTGTTATGCCGGACATGGCTTCAAAAAAGGCATCCGTATAGCTCAAATTCAGATCGGAGAAGACAAAGGGCAACGCCCCCAGCAAGGGGACGGCGATCCATGTGGCAACGGTGATCAGAAATCCCTGCTTGATGGATAGTTCGGTATAATGCCCCCTGTTGGATATGAAAAGCATGCCACCTATAAAGGTGGCAAAGACAGCACATATGGTAAAAACCTGCCAGTCTGAATTATGCGCCAATCCGTCAACAACAGCCGGGATAAACATCCCGACCCCAAGGATTATAAGGAACAGGCCGACAACCAGAGAAATGATCCCGAGATCAATATTTTTTGATATTATTCTATGGGGAAAGCGGATTTCACTGACCCTGCTATAGGCCGTCACAATTTCCACTTTCGGGTATATTTTGATATGATGAGAACCATCTCAAAACAAAATGTCACTAAAAACAGAAGCTGAATCTCATGAAGAAACAGGCCATTATGATGGATCATCCAGCCTTTATTCAGGACCCCGGAATATTCAAGAAAATTTTCGAAATAGCCGCCAAAAATATATTCACTCTTAAATGTAGCAATGGCCAGAACAACAAGGGCAATAGCATTTACTGCCATCATGACAGAAGCTGTTTCGATTTCTCTCAATGAGAATTTTATATCGGGTAATTCCATTTTCGCACCTGCAGATTTGTTTGCAGGTGCAGCATAAAGCTGAAAATTAATCCTGTCTAATGAAAATTATTTAAGGATAAGTTCAATTTTTTTGCATTTATTTGTTTTAAAAGGCTGTTTCAGAGGATATTTCTATAATTCTCCGGCGATGCCAAATTCGACCCTGAAGGCTATTTGCGAGAAGGTTGATGTGGCCCAGGGCAACCATTTCATGACGATTGGTTCCCATAACCCGGGCCTTGCTCCGATACAGATATAGTCCTGATAAGTATTTTTGCTGGAAACCTTGTTGAGGGCCTTTTCCCAGAGCTGGACAAAACTCAGGGCATATTCCTGAAAATTACGGCCCGCCTGTGTGAGGGTTGCGCCGGATTTGTTTCTGATGAACAGTGTTTTCCTCAGCTGTTCCTCAAGCGATTTCACCCGTGCGCTGACCGTGGATTGTGTCACATGAAGCCGCTCAGAGGCTTCTCTGAAATTGCCCGTATCAATGATCGCGAGAAAGGTTTTTGCAAGAGTGACGTCCATATAAGAATAAATACAAAAAAACTGAATTCAAGTATAGATAAATCGCATTTTACAAATGCATTTTATGGCGGGTCATCGGGGGTATTTTCCGGGCCGCTGTCTGGCGCCGCATAGGAACATCTTCTTCCGGTAACTATATTGCCAGTCGCGGGCRCKGGTKAGRTTNNGGCASAATTCGGCAATATTATCCCGCTTTTCTTCGCCAATATTTAGGTGCTTCAGATTGCTCAGGTAAAGCAGGGCTTCTTTGAAAACAACATCCTGTATTGTTGTGTTTCCCAGATCTGCACGCGATAGATTGGCAAAATAAAAATTCACGCCTGTCAGACTGCTGCGTGAAAAAAATGTCTGGCTCAGGTCGGCACCGGTGAAATCAAGGTTTTTCAGGCTGCTGTCCATAAAGCTTGCCCGGTTCAGGGCCGCATTCGACATTTTCAGGTCTGTGAGTTCAGCCCGCCGGAATTTCGCTTTTTCAAGGCGGGTGCCGGTGAAATTGCTGTTATTGATTTTGCTATCCTGAAACAGTCCATGATCAATATGGGCATAGGCAAAGTCTGTAGCCGAGATTTCTGTCATGCGAAAGCTGGCCCGGCTGAGACTTGCCCCCTTAAAGTTGCTGTTGCTGATATAGGAACCGTCCAGAATAACCCCATTCAGAATGGCTCCTTTGAAATCCGTGCCGACCATGCGCGTTATGCTCAGGTTGGCATGGGAGAGATTAATTTCAGACAGGTCCATGCCGGAAAGATCGGCATGGCATAAATTCATCCTTCGCGGGTCATTGGGATCCGGCGGCAGTGCCTCCGTTGCCCACAGGTGATGCTCAAACAGTAATTCCGGCAGGTTTTCAGGAATCCAGCCCGGCGGGTTTGGACAGTCTTCCGCCCATGCCGATATGTGAATAAGGGCCAATAGGGCGACAAGAAACGGGCTAATTTGCCTCATGGTATTTTCCTGTAATCTCTCATAAAAAACAAACATATATCACCATATTTAACGGGGGATGCCAATAAAAAGATAACATGAGTCTTTTATCGGTCAATTTCGGCCCTATACTATAGAATATGAATGATCCCGATAAACCATCCCCCTGGGGACGCCGCAATGATAATTTGGAAAAGCGGAACAGCCCACCTCGTCGACCACAGGGTCCTGACCGGAAATCCCGTTTTCCACTTTTTCTGGTCGGGGTGATTGCCTTTCTGTTTATTCTGGTCATTGCCGCCTGGCTTATGCCCAGTGTTGGGGAGGCTGGTATTGGTATGAGCGGCTTGTTTTATGATGGTTTGCTGCTGGCCTTTGTCGGGGCCGGGCTTTGGGCGCATATGAGCAGCTCGCCCGGCATGGCGCTCCGTTATCTGGCCATATGGGTGATCATATTCGGGGTGCTGGCTCTGGGCTATAGTGTGTGGACGGGCGGCGGGCGTCTGGGCGGTGAGCTGGATGCGGCAAGAGGGATTAATGAGGGCGACAGCATCAGGTTCCGGGCGGACACACGGGGACATTATTTTGTCCGGGCCAGGGTCAATGGCGTTGAAGTTCTTTTTATGGTTGATACGGGGGCAACGGATGTGGCCCTCACCAAAAAGGACGCCAGAGCCATCGGTTTGCCGATGGACCGTTTAAACTATAGTATGCCCTATAAAACGGCGAACGGTGTGGCTTACGGGGCACCGGTCAGGTTATCAACCATTGAACTGGGACCGATTATGCAAAAAAATATCATGGGGTCGGTGCTATCGGAAGGACTGGAACATTCCCTGCTGGGGATGAGCTTTCTGAACCGGCTTGCCGGATATAAAGTGGTCGGGGGTATATTGACATTATATCCCGGAAACCCTACATGATCAGCTTGCAGCAAAAATAAACAGCGAAAATAATATGCCAAAAAATAATTTACGCCCCATCGAAAACAAACAGCAGCTGATCGATTATATCGCGTCCGGCTCCAAGCCGGAAAGCGCGTGGACCATCGGCACCGAGCATGAAAAATTCGGTTTTTGTGTTGAAAGTCTGCGGCCTGTCCCTTACGAGGGCGCGCGGAGTATTCGTAGCATCCTTGTGGCCATGCAGGATTATGGTTGGTCGCCGATGAAGGAAGGGGACGTGATCATTGGCCTGACAAAAGACGGTCAGTCGGTGACGCTTGAGCCGGGGGGTCAGCTTGAACTTTCCGGGGCCATGCGCAAAACGCTGCATGAAACCTGCGGTGAAGTGGCAAGTCATTTAAAATTAGCCAAGGCCGTCAGCGAGAAGCTGGGCATTGGTTTTCTGGGTACCGGCTTTAACCCCAATACGGCTCGCGAAGATGTTCCCATTATGCCCAAGGGCCGCTATGGTATCATGCTGAACTATATGCCGAAAAAGGGCAGCCTCGGCCTTGATATGATGCTGCGCACGTCGACCATTCAGGTTAATCTGGATTATTCGGATGAAGCCGATATGGTGAAGAAATTCAGGGTGTCCCTGGCGCTGCAACCCATTGCCACCGCGCTTTTTGCCGCCTCTCCCTTCACGGAAGGCAAGCCCAATGGTTATTTAAGCTACCGCAGCCATATCTGGACAGATACCGATCCGGACCGTTGCGGTATCCTCCCCTTTGTCTTTGAAGACGGCATGGGATTTGAGGCTTATGTGGATCATGTTCTGGATGTGCCCATGTATTTTGTCTACCGCGACGGTAAATATATTGACGTGGCCGGACAGTCCTTCCGGGATTTCCTGCGCGGCGAATTGCCGGGCTATCCGGGCCATAAACCGATCCTGCAGGACTGGGAAGATCATATGAGTACATTATTCCCCGAAGTACGTCTGAAAAAATTTCTTGAGGTGCGCGGGGCTGACGGCGGAACATGGAACCGGATTTGTGCCCTGCCGGCCCTGTGGACGGGATTATTCTATGATCAGACCAGCCTTGATGCGGCGTGGGATATGGTCAGGGACTGGACCCATGCCGACCATGAATATCTGCGGGCGGATGTGCCGGTCCGGGCGCTGGCCACCCGGTTTCGGGACGGCACGGTGCGGGATATTGCCAAACAGATGGTGGCGCTGTCGTCTGACGGCTTGAGGCGCCGGGCCAGAGTTAACAGCACCGGTGAAGATGAAAGAATTTTCCTCGGCCCTTTGATGACTATTCTGGAAAGGGGCCAGACTGTCGCAGAAGAGATGCTGGAAAAATACCATAAAGCGGAGAGTGACGGCGGCTGGGGCGAAAATATTGACCATATTTTCAAGGATTATGCTTTTTAGGCTCAGAACCTATTTGAAATCCTCAAACATGTCATATTTATCCTGACAATTGATGATGCTGCGGGCCATTTCTGCCATCAGTTCGAAATAGAGGTCCGGCCCTTTGTCAATATAAAGTCCGAGAGGGTCAACAACATCAAATCCGGCATTGGTTCCGCTCATGACCACGGTCGCGATGCGGGGATGGGCGCCGGGCATGCCCAACACACAGGTTACGTTGTTTTCCCGGGCAAGTTTTTTCAGCGTCCTGATATGTTTCACACTTGGTATCTGATCAGGCCTCAGCACGATCGCGCCGACGCTTTTCAGGCCAAAGGCTTTTTCAAAATACTGAAAGGCGTCATGATAGACGATCATGGGCTGTTGGCGCAGCGGCCGCAGTTTTTCGCGGATGTCCTCTTCCATCCGATAAAGCCGGGCAATGGTTTTCCCGGCATTCTGGATATAGGTCAGGCTGCCCGCAGGGTCCAGGGCGGACAGGGTTTCTTCAATGATCCGCACCATGCGGCGGGCATTGGCCGGGTCGAGCCAGATATGCAGGTCCTGCAGGTTGTTTTTATCATCATCCTGATCCGTATTCTCGTCCCGGTACCAGATTTTACTTGTGCGGGCGGGAATAAGATAGATACCTTTCTGACTGGCAAGGGGGACCGCTGTGAAATTTCTGTAGGTGCGTTTGAGGATTCTTTTCAGGAAAACTTCCAGATCCGGGCCGATATAGAAAATAACATCTGAATCGTGAATCTGGCGGATATTTGAGGGTTTGAGATTGTAAATATGGGGGTCCAGCCCGCCCTTTACCATCAGATCAAGATGGCCTTTATCGCCCATAACACTGGCGACAAGGGCATATAGCGGTTTGATCGTGGCAATGACTTTCAGGGTCTTTGCCTGAGCTGATATGCTGGTTGTGAAAAAACATCCAACACTGAAAATAAAAATAAAAGCCCTGATCATGGTTTTGAGCAAATCATCCTTCACTAATTTTGTAATGATATAACATATGTGGGAATTATATGCCGCAAGTCAAGAAATATTGCTGCCGCAGATTTTTTGCCTTAATAATTCCCTATTTGTTTCATATCTGGTATAGGGGCGGGTATGTTTTTGAGACAAAGTTTATTTAAGGCACCAAAAATGGTAAAATCGTTACTTGTTTTTTTATTGGCCGCAGGATTTCTTACGGGATGTTCTGGCACTGACCGGCTGAAATATAAGGAAAGTGACGTTACCGAGCTCTATGACAACGCCCTGCGCTATCTTAACCGCGGGCAGTATAAATTTTCAGCTGTAGCCTTTGACGAGGTGGAACGTCAGCATCCCTATTCATCCTGGGCCAGACGGTCCCAGTTGATGTCAGCCTATTCCTATTACAAGGCCAATAAACTGGAAGAGTCTATTCTGGCAGCAGAACGCTTTGTCTCGCTTCACCCGGGAAACAAGGATGCCGCCTATGCCTTTTACCTGATCGGGATTTGTCATTACCTGCAGATTGCAGATGTGCGCCGGGATCAAAAGGAAACGGAACTCGCTCTGGCGGCGCTCAGCACCGTGGTCCGCCGTTTTCCTTTCTCGGAATATGCCACTGATGCCAAGATGAAAATTGATCTTACCCGGGATCATCTGGCGGGTAAGGAGATGAAAATCGGTCGTTTTTATCAGCAAAAAGATGAATATTTTGCGGCAATTGGCCGTTTTACCAATGTGATCAGGAAATATCAGACGACCAGCCACGTGCCTGAAGCCCTTCATCGTTTGACGGAAGTTTATGTGGAACTTGGTATTTTGCCGGAGGCTTATAAAACAGCGGCGGTGCTGGGGGCCAATTATCCTGAAAGCGAATGGTATCAATTCAGCTATGACCTGATGCAGAAATATCATATGGATAAACCTTAATAACCGGGGATTCATCGATCCCAGATGCTCAATAGTCTGACCATAAACAATATTGTTCTGATCGACCGGCTTCATATTGATTTTGAAGATGGCCTGTGCGTGCTGAGTGGGGAGACAGGGGCCGGGAAATCCATATTAATGGATAGTCTGGGGCTGGCCATGGGCGGGCGCAGTGAGCGCGGGCTTGTGCGCCATGGCACTGAACAGGCCAGCGTGACGGCGGATTTTCATCTGGACGCCGGGCATGATATATGGCCTTTTTTTGCGGAACAGGGGCTAAGCCATGAGGGCCATCAGATCATATTACGCCGTACCCTGACCCCCGATGGCCGGACACGTGCCTATGTTAATGATCAGCCGGTCAGCATCTCCCTGCTGCGGAAGGTTGGCGATATGCTGGTTGAAATCCACGGCCAGCATGACGAGAGGGGCCTGCTGGATTCAGCCGGACACCGTAGAATTCTGGATAATTATGGTCATTATGGCGGCCTGTCAGATCAGGTCAGGGTCAGCCACAAGAATCTGACCCGCCTTCAGGCGCATCTTCAGGTGGAGGAGGACAAATTGTCCACCGCCCGGATGGATGAAGATTACATCCGTCATAACCTGGATGAATTAAAGCAATTATCGCCGGAAGTGGGGCAGGAAAACCAGCTTGCCGATGATCGCAGCCGCATGATGCAGGGCGAGCAGATGTCAGAAGGACTTAATGATATTATGTCGGGTCTTCTGGATAAAAACGGGGTTGATTCCGCCCTGCGTTCCCTGAGCCGGCGATTAAGCCGGATGGCGGGGCAGGACGGGGGAATTCTTGATCCGGTTGTGGATAATCTTGACCGGGCCGCCGGTGAAATATCGGCGGCGATCAGCACCTTGGAGCAGACCCTGCGGGATATGGAATTTAATCCCCATGAGCTGGAAAATACCGAAGAGCAGCTTTTCGCCCTTCGGGCGGCGGCGCGCAAGCATCAGTGTCTCGCCGATGACCTGCTGGCTGTTATGGCGGATTTTGAGCAAAAACTGGCCGCCCTTGATTTTGGTGATCAGGAAGTCCGGCGGCTGACAGAGGAAGTCAGTATAGCGCGTGGTGACTTTCATACAGCTGTGGCTAAATTAACGGCTGTTCGTAAAAAAGCGTCACAGGAACTGGATAGCCTGGTCAATACCGAACTGCCCCCCCTCAAAATGGAAAAGGCCAGCTTCAGGACCGAATTAACATCGCTTGAGCCATCAGAATGGGGGGCCGAGGGCGCAGAGCGCGTTGAATTCCTGATTTCAACCAATCCGGGGGCGCCTTTTGGTGGATTGATCAAGGTGGCATCGGGCGGGGAACTGTCGCGCTTCATTCTGGCGCTGAAAGTTGTGCTGGCCCGAAAAACCACGGTGCCCACACTGGTTTTTGACGAGATTGATCGGGGGGTTGGTGGTGCGGTTGCCGATGCGGTTGGTGAGAGGCTGAAGCGCCTCGCGACCGAGGCCCAGATTCTGGTGATCACCCATTCGCCGCAGGTGGCGGCACGGGCGGCTAATCACTGGCTGATTGAAAAATCAGAAAAACAGGCCGGCGGCGATGTCTTTACCAATATTACCGTTCTGGATAATACGGAACGGCAGGAGGAGATCGCCCGTATGCTGGCGGGGGCAAAAGTTACCGATGAAGCCCGGGCAGCGGCGGCAAGTCTGATGCGGGGATAACCATGGATAATTATCATTCCATATCCGTAATGAATCTGAATGAAGATCAGGCAAAGCAGGAACTTGAACGGCTGTCAGATGATATTTCCCGCCATGATGACCTTTATCACGGCCAGGACAATCCCGCCATAAGTGATGCAGAATATGATAAATTACGCAACCGTAATAAAAAAATAGAGGCCCGCTTTCCTCATTTAGCACTTCATAACGGTCCCGAAACAAAGGTGGGTGCCACGCCACCCTCGGCCAGTGGTTTTGTCAAAGTGGCTCATGCCAAACCAATGTTGTCACTGGATAATGCCTTCGGCCCGGATGATGTTTTTGAATTCATTACGAAAGTGAAACGATTTTTAAACCTGTCCRGTGACGATGATTTTCTGCTCATGGCGGAACCCAAGATTGACGGCCTGTCCGCATCCCTGCGTTATGAAAAGGGGATATTGGTACAGGGTCTGACAAGGGGCGATGGCAAGGTCGGGGAAAATATCACCAGAAACCTGAAAACCATTGATGACATTCCGAAAAAACTGGTGGGGAATGGCTGGCCGGATGTGCTGGAAATTCGCGGCGAGGTCTATATGGCCAAGGAAGATTTCTTTGCCTTGAACGCCCAGCAGGAACAGGCGGGGAAACCACCCTTTGCCAATCCGCGCAATGCGGCGGCGGGATCGCTCCGTCAATTGAACAGTGACATTACTGCCGCGCGCAATTTGCATTTTTTTGCTTATGGCTGGGGGGAGGTTTCTGAAAATTTTGGCGATACACAGTGGGCGTGCTTTCAGAGGATGCGCGACTGGGGATTTATCATTAATGACCTTGCTGTTATATGCGATGACGGGCATGCGGCTCTTGCCCAGTATGATAAGATCGGCAAGATACGCGCGCGCCTGAATTATGATATTGACGGGGTGGTCTATAAAGTAAACCGGCTTGACCTGCAGGAACGGCTTGGTATGGTGGCCCGGGCGCCGCGCTGGGCCATTGCCCATAAATTTCCGGCGGAAAAGGCCCGGACCACATTACGGGCTGTTGATTATCAGGTGGGTCGGACCGGGGTGATCACGCCCGTTGCCCGGCTGGATCCGGTGACGGTGGGTGGGGTGGTGGTCTCCAATGCCACGCTTCATAATGCGGATGAGATCGCGCGGCTTGGCCTGAAAATTGGTGATGAAGTGATCATTCAGCGTGCGGGGGATGTGATTCCTCAAGTGGTTGAGGTGGCCAAAACCACAGACAACAGCCAGCCAATTATCTTCCCCGAAAACTGTCCATCATGTGACAGCCATTTGGAACGGGAAGAAGATGAGGTGGCCTGGCGCTGTTCCGGCGGTTTGATCTGCCCGGCGCAGCGGGTGGAAAGATTGCGGCATTTTGTATCGCGCAATGCCTTTGATATTGACGGTCTGGGTAAAAAGCAGATCGCGTTTTTCTTTAGGGAAGGCATGATAACAAGTCCGGCGGATATTTTCACTCTGGAACAAAAAGATGCTGAGGGACTGACCCGGCTTAAAAACCGCGATGGCTGGGGAGAGCTGTCGGTGGCAAACCTCTGGCACGCCATCAATGCCAAACGCACCATAACCATGGACCGCTTTCTGTTCGCCCTTGGCATTCATCATATTGGTCAGCAGAATGCCCGGCTTTTGTGCCTGAATTACCTGAATATGGCCGCTTTCAATGCAGCTATAGATGCCGCACAGGACGGGGACAGCGAAGCCCGCAGCGAATTGTTGAATATTGATGGTATCGGACCCAAAGTGGCAGAGAGCCTGATCAGTTTCTTCGACGAACCCCATAATATTCAGGTGCTGGACCATCTTCTGGCGCAGGTGACGGTTGAAGATTTCGAAGCCCCTGATATGAGCGCGTCTCCGGTTGCTGGAAAAATTATTGTTTTCACGGGCAGTCTGGAGAAGATGACACGCCAGGAAGCCAAGGCATCTGCTGAAAAACTTGGGGCCAGAGTATCCGGTTCCGTTTCGAAAAAAACCGACCTTTTGATTGCGGGCCCCGGTGCCGGCTCAAAACTTAAAAAAGCCACCGCCCTTGGGGTCAAAACCTTGACTGAGGACGCGTGGCTTGATCTGATAGGGGCTGATCCTAAAAGGGAACTCTGATGCCCTCGGCTTCTAATATCGGCAGAACAGTTTCGGCAAAATAGGGCAATTCTTCCGCATAATTCACAAAGGACAATGTGGTCCCGGCAAATCCGGCTTTGTACAGATTGATCAATCCTTCAGCAACAACCTCCGGGGTACCGACAAGGGGTACGCCGCCATGGCCACCGGCAAAACGGCCCTTCAGGTCCTGCAACATGTCCGGGGGAAAAGACTGGGCATGCTGGAACATCAAATTGACAATATTGTCGACCGCGGCCCAATCGGCATTATCACGGGCATAATATTGGTGAAAATCATCCGCTTCTTTCTGGGTTGGCCGACAAACGATATAAGAGAAGGTAAGCATGTCGATCGCACGGCCTTTTGCCTGAGCCTGTGCTTTCAGGTCTTTGATTTCCTGTTTCGATTTTTCATGCTCGATCATGGATGTGAATAGAAAATTTGCATTTGTTGTGGCAAAATCACGCCCTTCCACCGATCCGGCAGCATTAAATATGGGCACGGTATTTCGAACTGGCCGGGGGTCTCCATAGATGTTTTTTAAGGTAAAATACTCACCATCCCAATTAAAGGCTTCTGTTTCTGTCCATAACTTGGAAACAATCTCAAACCATTCCTGCCCATAACGGTAACGCGTTTCGTGATCATCGGGCAGACTCAGGCCAAAGGCCTCATACTCTGGCTTGTTCCAGCCACATACCACGTTTAAACCTGCGCGCCCTCCAGACATTTGATCGATTGTTGCCATCTGTTTTGCCGCAACACCGGGGTGGTTAAAGACCGTGTGAATGGTGGCAAATACATTGATATTCTCGGTTTTGGCCAGAAGTCCCGCTGCCCAGGTTATGGTTTCCAGAACACTGCCATGAAAATTTGTATCGCCGCCATATCCAACCCAACGCGCAATTGGAAGCAGGAAATCAATCCCGGCCCGGTCTGCAATCTGGGCCATTTTTATATTGTTATCCCAGTTGTTAACCCATCGTTCCGGGATTTTGGTTACCGCCATACCGCTTGAACAATTGGCCGCAAACAAACCGAGACGAAATTTATTTCGTGTGAATAAACTATTTTGCCCTGACATTATTAAACTCCATTATATAAAATTTTTTTTATGTATTTTTAAGTTTATTTTGTATATAATTTTAAAGATAAAAACAACTATAAAAATTAATATTAAAATAAATTTTGATTCTCGGCATGCGAATATTCAGTAGCTTTCGATAAAGCCATGCGCTAAACGCATAGCCGTAATGCAAAAACATCCTCTACTCATTCTTTGATCCATATCTTAAATATAACTCATCGTCAGGCGAATGAACGTCGCGGCGGAGAAATTAAGAATTTATATTCAACAGGTTTTTTTAATAAAAAAGGTTAAGATCAATGACAAATTTTGTATCAGGATACAATTTCATGGATCTGTTGAAGGACAAGGGTTTTGCTCCTCAGACAGATATGAATACAAACAATGTGGTTTCCGCATTTAAGGGATTGGTTGCCAGACTGTCTTCGAAGATTGAGCAGCCCGCCGGACATTATGACTTTATGGACCTCATGCGGGACAGTGGTTTCATACCAGAGCCCAGCAATGATAACGGGAAAATCCCTTTCAATGTGGTTTCCATTGTCAATGAAATGGCTGGCAAGCTGGTTTGGAATATTGAGATGCCCGTTGAGCATCATGATTTCATGGACCTTTTGCATGATAAAGGTTTCGTGCCAGCGCACAGCAATGATAACGACCTGAACGTGCAGGTGGCTTAAGCCATTTGGAGCAGTATTTAAGTGACCGTGATAGCCCATAGGGTTATCGCGGTTTTTTTATGCCGTATGCTGTAGCATCAGACTATGCCATTCCCCCCGCACGTAACGCCTGACCAGCGTCATTCCTTCTTTGGCATAGGCGGCGCAAACCGCCTTTTCCTGTGTGCCGAGTAAACCGGATAAAATCAAACTTCCCCCCCCGGACAGATTTTCCACAATGTCCGGCGCCATATCCTGTAAGGGTTTTGCCAGAATATTAGCGACAATCACATCATAGGGTCCGGCCTGACCAAGCTCATTGTCCTCAAAACCATCACTGGTGAGGACCGCGATACCTGTATCACCGGATTTCAGGCCCACAACTGGAACCCGGTTTGCCGCCGCATTCAGGATTGTGGTGCCAGTGGCGATGGGGTCAATATCGCTGGCGACGATAGTAATGGGCCAGACTTTGCACATGGCAAGCGCGAGGAGACCAGAGCCGCACCCCAGATCGAGGGCGGTTTGAGGGTTTTTATCATCTCCCGTGAGGTCTTCGGCTAATTCCCCGATGGCCAGAAGGCAGCCGTGGGTGGTTTCATGCTGGCCTGTGCCGAACGCCTGCCCTGCTTCCACCAGAAGGCTTATGCGGTTGTCGGGAATTCTATGGGCATCATGACTGCCGTAAATAAAGAAAAGCCCTGTATCCACCGGCTGTAATAATTTCTGGGATTCTGATACCCAGTCTTTTTGTTTTATTTCCAGCAGGGTAATCCCGCTGAGGGACAGATCAAAAGAAGGTAAAATACTGGCGAGCCTTTCCCGAAATAGTTTCAGGTCAGGCTTTTGAATGAAGAAGGCTTCCAGAGACCGGATATTATGGCCGTCCTCAATTTCGAAATCGGACAGGGTTGGGCAATTATTCCCGTCCAGACCATAGATAATTTCCTGCACCACGGGAATCAGTTCCCGAGCCAGACTGAGTTTGATTTTCCAGCTTGTCATATGCCGCCTCTGTCCTTCTGTTGTGGATTCTGGTGGTTATACAGTAAAAGTATTTATTGCGGCAGAAAATTACCAATCAGCAGTTATTGTCCATAAAATAACTGTGGAATGCGGTCAAGCAGGCTGATTCTGAGACAAGCCGTCTTGCGCATTGCCGGGGTTATTTTGTATGATAAGTGACTTATACCAACCTGGAACATTATGTTATGAGTGTGTGAGTATTAAGTTGTCAAGGGTAGCCGTAAATGAACTATATGAAACTTTTCGGGATAGCAGCCTTTGCCATCGGGGCGATTTTATATATGGCTTCAAGCGATGACCATATGGTCGTTATGGGCGAACAGGATTATGGACTGGACGAATTCATCAAAGTCAGTGTCAATATTCTTGCCGATGTGAACGTTCAGGTCGGCAAAGATTATGGTTTGAATGTCAAGGCCGATGAGAAGGATCTTAAATATATCAAGATCTATGTCAAAGGTCAGACTCTGGTCATTGAAAATAAAAAAAATCATTTTAGTTCATGGTATGGAGACCCGCCGGAAATTACGATTTCCATGCCAAAGATGAAGAAAATTACCCTTAATGGCTCTGCGGATGTGGACATCAAGGATATTCATGGCAGCTACTTTATCGTTGTCGTGAATGGTTCCGGGCAGGTTGACTTTGAAGGTTCCAGCGAGGAATTAAAGGTAGAAGTCAACGGTTCAGGTAGTCTGAGCAGTGCGTCATTTAACGCAAGGGAAAGCCAGATTGATGTCAATGGCAGTGGGTCAGTGGCCTTGGCGGGAGAATGTAGAGAGTTGGAGGTCAATATCTACGGCTCTGGTAATTTTGCCGGCAAGAATTACAAATGCAATGATGTTGATGCGGTTATTTTTGGTTCCGGTGATCTTGATGTTTTTGCCAGCGGGTCGCTTGAGGTGGATGTGAAGGGGGCCGGTGAGGTGAATGTTTATGGTAAGCCAATGCACGTCAAAGACCGGACAGACAAGAAAAGCCATGTGACTATCCGTTGAATATCTTTTAGAACTCAGGCGGGGCTGACGAAATTATCCATGATTTTGCGGAGGGAGCCTTTTTCAAAGTCCACTTCCAGCTTGTTACCGTCACATGCCATGATGACACCATAACCAAATTTGTCATGAAACACCCGGTCGCTGATTTTATAGGCAGATGTTGTGGCGGTCTTTCTTCTGGGCTGAGAGATTCCCGTTTTTGCTTTGCTTCGGTTCAGTTGAGGTGAGATATACCCTTGAGACCAGCTCCGGGGAGAATCGGAGAACCCCTTGGCTGTCGCCTTCTGGGTTTCCTGGCCATACATGCCCTGAGATGGTTTGAATTCCACATGGTCTGCGGGCAGTTCGCTGATAAAGCGCGACGGTATGGGGCTGGTGTAATTACCGTAAAGATAGCGTGAGGCCACATGGAAGATATGGGCTTCTTTTTTGGCCCGGGTCAGGCCCACATAGGCAAGGCGCCGTTCTTCCTCTAACCCCTTTTCCCCCTGCTCTTCCAGTGATTTCTTGCTGGGAAACAGGTCTTCTTCCCAACCGGGCAGAAAGACAGTTTCAAATTCCAGTCCCTTGGAGCCGTGAAGGGTCATGATGCTGATTTTATCCTGGGTGTCATTTCGGGAATTTTCCATCACCAGCGCGATATGCTCCAGAAATTCATCCAGTCCTTCAAAAGGCTCCATGGCGCGAATCAGTTCGCCCAGATTTTCCAGCTTGCCTTCCGCGTCCGGCGATTTATCCATGCGCCACATGTCACTATAGCCGCTTTCCTCCAATATGGTTTCGGTCAGGGCAATATGGTCATTATCCTGTGCCTGATCCCGCCAGCGGGCGAAGTCATCCAGTAATCTGCTCAATGTACCTCTGGCCTTGCCGCGCAGGTTGTCTGTTTGAATAATTCGGGCCGCCGCGTCGGATAAGGAACAGTTATCCTGCCGGGAAATATTGTGCAGCTTGTTCACCGTGGCGGCACCGATGCCGCGTTTGGGCACATTGATAATGCGTTCAAAGGCCAGGCTGTCATGGGGATTATGCACATGGCGCAGATAGGCGATTACATCGCGGATTTCGGCCCGTTCGTAGAAACGGAAGCCGCCGATAATCCTGTAGGGAATGCCGAGGGTGAGGAAACGTTCCTCAAATTCACGGGTCTGGAAACCGGCCCGCACAAGGATGGCCATTTCGCTTAAGCTTTGCTGTTTGCGCTGGCGGTCTTCGATCATCTCACCAATGTTCCGGGCTTCCTCGCGCCCGTCCCAAACCGGGTTGACGGTTACTTTTTCGCCGCCTTCCCTCTCGGTCCACAGTGTCTTGCCGAGCCGCCCGACATTCCCTTCGATCAAGCCGCCGGAGGCACCCAGAATATGCTTTGTCGAACGGTAATTCTGTTCCAGCCTTATGATTTGAGCATCCTTGAAATCTTGTTCAAAGCGCAGGATATTACCCACTTCCGCCCCACGCCAGCCATAAATGGACTGGTCATCATCGCCCACACAGCAGATATTTTTATGCCCCTGGGCCAAAAGTCTCAGCAGAAGATACTGGGCCACATTGGTGTCCTGATATTCATCCACCAGAATATAGCGAAACCGCCGTTGATAGTCGGCCAGAACGTCCGGGTTGTTTTGAAACAGAACCAGACAGAGCAGGATAAGATCGCCGAAATCGGCGGCATTCAGCGTTTTAAGCCGGGCCTGATATTCGGCATAAAGGGTGATGCCCTTGCCTTCGGCATAATTCCGGGCTTCTGCGCCCGGCACTTGTGAGGGCAGCAGCCCCCGGTTCTTCCAGCCATCAATCAGCCCCGCCAGAATACGCGGGTTCCATCTTTTCTCATCAATATCATGGGTGCGGACAATCTGTTTGACGAGGCGCAGTTGATCATCGCTGTCCAGAATGGTAAAATTACTTTTCAGCCCCACAAGATTGCCGTGATTGCGCAGGATTTTAACCCCAATGGCGTGAAAAGTGCCCAGCCAATACATGGCTTCGACCGCATCGCCAATGATCGCCCCCACCCGTTCTTTCATCTCTGCCGCAGCCTTGTTGGTGAAAGTCACCGCCAGAATCTGTCCGGGAAAACCACTGCCCGTGGTCAGGATATGGGCAAGGCGGGTGATCAGGACACGGGTTTTACCGGTTCCGGCCCCGGCCAGCACCAGAAGCGGACCGTTGATGGTGGTGGCGGCTTGCCTTTGCGGCGGATTCAGACCTTCCATATAGGCCGGGGCAGTATTCTCCACGGGGCCATCAAAGGGAATATCACCTTCGGCAAGATTATCAATATCAAATGGGTCAGACATATTTTCTGTATACTTTAAATTCCGGTGAATTACAGGTTTTTTTCATCCAGCAGGGCTTTGTTATAGGCCTGTAGAACATATTTGTGACGCAATATGCCAATGATTTCCGCCTGAGGGTCATCGGTGACCACGGGCAGGATTTCTTCGCCACTCAGATCAAATTTCTGAAAAGCATTCTCCAGATTGTCTGACGGGGTCAGAATTACCGGTTGGGGTCGGCAGAAGTCACCCGCCCGCAGGCTGTGGTCATGGGCTTTTTGCAGTGTTGCCACGGTGACAACGCCGGCAATTTTACAGCTTTCATCCAGAATATAAATATGATCATGACTTTGGGTCAGCAGCCTGTCCCGGAGCTGTTGCCAGGTGGCCTGGGTACTGGCGGTGGCATATTTACCGGTCATCAGGGTGCGGACCTGGGTTGAACGCATCACATGGCGGGCCCGTCCGCCCTCCAGATCAAGTCCCGCCTGTTTCAGCTGCATGTGGAAGACGGATGTCGCTTTCAGGAAATGCTGGGTGATCAGGTTGGCGATGACCACCGATACCATGAGCACAATGGTGATCTGGTAATCGCCGGTCAGTTCAAAAATAATCAGGATGGTTGAGATGGGCGCCCCCAGCACCGCCGAGGCCACCGCCCCCATGCCAACTATGGCATAAAGGCCGTAACTGAAGGTAAAATCACCGGTCAGTCCCGCAACCCAGCTGGCCACAAAGCCAAAGGCCCCGCCGACCATGGCGCCAAGAAAAAGCGCGGGGCTGAAGATGCCGGTGCCAAAGCGAAAGGCCAGGGCAATGGCAGAGGCCGCTATCTTCAGGACGATCAGAAGCAGCAGCAGTTTAAAGGAAAACAACTCCTTCAGGGCGCCGTCTGTGGTGCCGTATCCATGGCCCAGAATATAAGGGCTGATCAGGGCTAGCAAGCCGATAGCCAGACCGCCAAGGGGGGGACGCGCCCATTCGGGAATCGGGATTCTGGCGGCAAGTTTTTCGGTGAAAAACAGGCTTTTTATGAAAATAATGGCGGCGAGAGCGCTGACCACGCCCAACAAAATGAAGGCGGGGAATTCCCAGAATGTGGTGAGATGATAGTTGGGAATAATGAAGGCCGGATAATCACCCAGATGGATGCGGGATACAACAGCGGCGGCCACAGAGGCAATGACGATGGGGGCAAAGGCACTGAGCGCATAATGACCCAATATCACCTCAAGGGCAAAAAACACCCCGGCTATGGGAGCATTGAAGGACGCGGATACCGCCGCCGCGACACCGCAGCCGAGTATGGTGCGTGACATATTGGGTGACAGGTGCAATTTTTGGGAAATCCATGATGATACGGTGGCCCCAAGATGGACAACCGGCCCTTCGCGGCCTGCAGCACTCCCTGCCCCCAGGGCTACGGCAGATGTGAGCGCACTTAATAATCCGTTTCTGGTGGGAATGACAGTATGGTTGACGGCATTGGCCGCCATGACCTCTGCGATACTGTCAGCGCGGTTGCTTTTCATCAGAAACCGGTAAATGAAGCTGATGATCATGCCGCCGGTTATGGTTGAGAAAAGAATCTGTCCCGCGGGCAACAGGCTGACATATTCAAGTATATTCTCATCGGAACTGCCGAGCATTCCTCCTTGCACCATATGAATAAGCTTGCGGAAACCAATGGCGGCATAGGCCACGCTGACCCCGGTGAGGACGGCAAGGATGCTGCCGAAGATTTTGTCTCTTTGCCTCAGGTTTTTTAATCGAAAGATGGCCAAAGTTTTTCTGAACGGCATTATCATTGTTTTTTAACTGGTCTTCTGATGGCTATGGTGCGCCCTGTTTCACGCGGTTTTTCTAATTTATCATGCTGATCCAGCAGGGCCAGAAGCTCATCCATATTCTGTTTCAGGAAACGGGAAGGCATTCTGGTTTTCATATTCACATGCAGGGAAATCTGTTCCATTGTTGCCGATAGGGTGGGGGAATCTTTGTGAAAAAGCCGCATGAAATAATGGATGAACTTGCTGTCCACATCCAGCAGTTGGAAATGAATCCGGACCGGATCACCCTGTTTCAACTCATCCTGATAAGTGACATGATTTTCCAGGGCAAACAGTGATTTTCCGTTTTCCCTCACATAACGCAGGCCCAGATCAAGACTTTCCAGAAAATTGGTCAGGGCCTGATCAAACAGAAGTATATAATAAGCCATATTCATATGGCCGTTAAAATCTATCCATTCTTCCTTGATGGTTGCTTCGAGAAAAACGGGTCCGTATTTAATTTCTTTGGGCATAGATGACTTTATCCCCTAATCACATTATATTGTCATTAAAATATTCAAAAATTTTAGCGAAAAATAAGAAAACTATTAATGATTTAAAGGGATACTCCAACAGAAATTATAGGAAAAGACATATTATAGCCATGGTTTTTATGCCATGTATGCTATCGTCCTGATGTAGGGAAATATATGGTTGCGAAACCGGATTTTGTGTGATGTGGAGAAGAATTTGAAGAAATTTGGCCTGGGTCTTGGTAGTGTGATTGTCATATTGATCGGGGCCGTATTGATCGTTCCCGGATTTCTTAACTGGAATGAATATAAGGATCAAATAGAAAAGACCGCCTCGGATTTTAGCGGACGGAATGTGGTGATCAAAGGTGACATTTCCCTGGCCCTCCTGCCGACCTCGGCCTTGTCAGTAAAAGATGTCACGGTAACAAATCTGGATGGTGGACGGGCGGAATATTTTCTGTCGCTCAAATCTCTGGAGATCAAGGTTAGTTTTACTTCGGTTATTTCATCACTTTTTGGCGGCAAGGTAAGGGTTGAAAAATTTATCCTTATTGATCCGGTTGTGGCATTGGAGGTGCTGCCGGATGGCAGGGCAAACTGGCAATTGGGCGGCGCGGCTCCGGGGGAGCAGAGCCAGAACGCCTCTGCTGACATCAGCCTTGATAAATTCCAGATCAAGGGCGGGCAGGTCAGCTTTGAGGATATGGCTTCCGGGCAGAGGGAACTGCTCAGGAAAATAAATGCTAATGTGAAGGTCAAAAGTATTAACGGACCCTTCAACGTGGAAGGAAGTGCCAAATACAGAGGGCTTGATGCGGAACTGTCTTTCAGTCTTGGCAAAATCAGGCCGGGCAAGAAAGTTCCGGTAAATATGGTCATGACCATGCTGGATGGCCGTCTGAAGACAAATATGACCGGTGGGGTGATTTTAAGTGGCCCTGACAGTTCCTTCGCCGGCAAGCTTGCTGTAACGGCCAGTGACGCCGGTGACCTGTTCAATGTGGTGGACCGTCTTAAAGGCCAAAAACCCCCGTCGGTGATCAGGACGGGTCAGGATTTTGCTTTTGATGCGGTGGTTGTCGTGGCCGCTGACAGCATCGCTGTCAAGGATCTGAATATGAGGATGGGGCAAAGCCGGGGGCAGGGTGCCGCAGAAATCTCCTTTGGCCAAAAAACAGGTGACCAGGAAACAGACAGCCAGATAAATATTCTGGCCGCCCTGTCCATTAACAAACTGGATATGGACCCCTTGCTTACCGCATTTACAGAACAGCAAAAGCAACCTCTCACGGAAACGGTGACGGCGGACGACGGGCCAGATGGCCAGAGGGCGGGACCTGATCTTTTAAGTCGGCTTTCCGGCAAGCTGGACCTGAAGCTCGGGGCGTTAAAATATAATGGCAAGGTGGCCAGCCAGATTGCTGTCGGGCTT
The DNA here is from genome assembly GCA_002401545.1 of Alphaproteobacteria bacterium. Taxonomy (GTDB): domain Bacteria; phylum Pseudomonadota; class Alphaproteobacteria; order Sphingomonadales; family Emcibacteraceae; genus Paremcibacter. The sequence continues at coordinate 10,828 of NVTJ01000007.1, read as the reverse complement.
TTGGCCAGGGATGGTGTTGTCGATATATCAACAATTCAGGCCCGTATGCCCGGCGGCTCGGCCCTTGCCTTTACAGGACAGATAACCCCGCCGGAGAACCGGAAAGAAGGCGCCCCAACCCTGACCGGCGATATTTCCCTGAATGCCAGCAACCTGCGGGGGTTGCTAAGTTGGCTCAAGGCGGATGTGGAGGAAATCCCTTCCGGTCAACTGGTGCAATTTTCCTATAAAAGCGGGATTAAGGTAACGCCTGACCTGTTACAGCTCTATGCCATAGAGGGTAAATTGGATGCGTTAAGTTTTAAAGGCGGTGTATCCTACGCCCTTGAGGGCAGACCGTCTTACGGTCTCAGCCTTGATATACGAAATTTCAATCTTGATTCCTATGTGGCGCAGGAAAGCCGTCTGCCGAATCAGAAAACGGACCTGAAGAAGAGCCTCAGCCTGTTGGATGAGTTTGACGCCAGCTATAATATTGCCCTGTCCAATGTCACAGTAAGGGGGATGAAAATCCGCAGCGCTCAATTGGATGGTTTATTGCTCGGAGGCATATTGGACGCGAAAGTGATTAAGCTGAAAGATGCGGCAGGAATAAATTTCACCGCCTCGGCACAGGGGCAGAATTTTAGTTCCAAACCGGAACTTATGGTAAAATTATCCGCTGACGCCAAATCTCTGTCCCTCCTGCAAAGAATGTTGAAACTGGATGATCAATTTGATCTGGGCCGGCTTGGTCAGATGAAACTTGACGGAACCATGACCACAACGCTGGAGAAAATGGATGTGAATCTGACATCCTCCTTCGGCGCCAGCAGGTTTGGCGTGAAGGGCACAATGCGTAGTGCGACTTTAAAGCAGTTTCCTGAAATTGGCAGTGCCGATCTTGCCATTGACGGCAGTTCGACAAGTCTTGCCGCCCTGATTGATCAACTGGACCTTCCCATGACCCGGCCCCGGGCCAAAGATGACCGTCCCGTTGCCCTGAAAGGCCGGATCAAGGCCAGTTCGGATTTTGTCGACCTGAATGGCAGGATTAATATTGCCGCTGGCGAAATTATTATCAAAGGCAGGCGCAGGGGCACCGGCAAGGCGGCCTCCCTCGATGTGGCACTGGACTTGAGGGGATCAGAGACCCGTGAATTCATTCGCGGCCTGGGCATTGATTTTCAACCGTCTGTGAGGAAACTTGGGCCTATAGCCCTTAAAATGAAGGTAACCGGAAGCGGAGATCAGTATGCGTTCAGCAATATTGTCGGTGATGTGGGGACAGTGAAGCTGAACGGCTCGGGCAAGCTCAATATGGCAGAGGAGAAGCCCTATTTTGATTTTAATCTGAAGGCCGGGGAAATTCCGCTGCATAATTTTCTCACTGGGGATTTGGGCGGGGATTCTGGCCGGGATTTTGGCCGGGATTTTGGCAAGGCATCCAAAAAGAATACCCCCGTTCATGGTCAATGGACAAGGACGGCAATGGACCTGTCTGTGTTGTCCGCCTATGACGGGCGGGCGCGGGTTTCGGCAGCCAGCTTGCGCTATAATGACTATGTTTTTGAAAAGCCGACATTTGAAATGCTTCTCAAGGACGGGGTTGTTTCAATCAATAGCTTTACCGGGCGGCTGTTTGGCGGCGATGTGGCAATGTCGGGTCGTTTTGGCGGCGTCGGCAAACCGAAAATGGCCATGACCATGACCCTGAAAAAGGCCTCCCTCGCCCAGGCAACAAAATCTTCGGCGGGGATTGCACCGGTCACGGGATTCTTTGATTTTTCAGGTGAATTTACCGGCGCAGGAATCAGCCAGCATGATATGATATCCTCCTTGTCCGGCAATGGTAATATTGTCGCCAGCCCCGGCCTGATCAACGGTATTGATATTCCCGCACTCAGCAAGAAGCTGTCCGAGATGAACAGCAATGGCGATTTTCTTAATTTGCTGGGCGCAACACTTTCCGGTGGTCAGACATCCTATAACGGTGGGGTCAGCACTATTGTCACCAAAGACGGCAAGGTGCAGTTCAGCCCGTTTGATATTGAACTCGACGGGGCACAGTCAAATGTAAAGATGGCCATTGATCTGGTGAACTGGACGATCCGTTCAGATGGCAACTTGTCTCTTATCCTGCATCCTACTGCGCCGCCAATCGGGGTTATTATTACCGGCGGTATCAGCAATCCTGATGTGGTCTATAAAACGGAACGGCTGAAAAAATATGTCGGGGCGAAGATTGCCGCCAATATGCTGCAGAAGCTGGTTGGCGGTGGCGACGGTCTGCAGGGTATATTTGGCAATCAGCCAAAAGCGGAAGAAGCCGCGACCGTTGCACCAACAGAAGATAAAACCAACCAACCTGTTCCGGTGGAAAAACCAAAGCCGCTTGAAGATTTTGGCCAGCAATTGCTGCAAAAGCTGTTCAAGAGGAAACCGGAACAAAAGGATGAGCCTAATCCTTAAGATTATTTTTCAGGACAAAAACCCTGAGGGCACTGCTGAGATTTGTCTGTCGGCGGGCATCAATTTCTGCAATTAAAAGACTCAGGCTGGCACCCTGCGTTCGCGCTATTTTTTTCAGGTGATGCCAGAAAATATTTTCCAGCGTAATACTGGTTTGATGTCCGGCAATGACAATTGAATGTTTTTTCAGGGCATATTCATCACCGGGCATAGCTTCGCTCTTCTTACAGGTTCTGGAAAAAATCGTTGCCCTTGTCGTCCATAACGATGAAAGCCGGGAAGTTTTTCACGTCAATTTTCCAGACGGCTTCCATGCCAAAATCCTCAAAATCAAGCACTTCAACCCTGGTGATATTATTTAGGGCAAGGATCGCTGCCGGGCCGCCAATTGACCCCAGATAAAAGCCCCGGTGTTGATGACAGGAGCTGGACACCTGTTTGCTGCGGTTGCCTTTGGCCAGCATGATCAGGCTGCCGCCACGGGCCTGAAAAGTCTCCACATAGCTGTCCATGCGTCCGGCCGTTGTCGGGCCGAAAGAGCCGGAGGCATAGCCATCCGGGGTTTTTGCCGGACCGGCATAATAGACGATATGGTCTTTCATATAGTCAGGCATGGGTTTGCCGTCTTCCAAATTTTTCAGAATAGCGGCATGGGCCAGGTCACGGGCCACAATGATGGTGCCGGTGAGTGACAGGCGGGTCTTTACGGGATATTGGCTGAGGTCGGCCCGGACCTGATCCATGGGCCGGTTCAGATCAATTTCCACAACCGTTTCATGGAGATCACTTCCCGTTATTTCCGGCAGGTATTTTGCCGGGTTATGTTCCAGTTCCTCGATAAAAATGCCCTCTGCGGTAATCTTTGCCTTGGCCTGCCGGTCGGCGGAACAGGATACACCAAAACCGATGGGCACGGAGGCCCCGTGACGGGGCAGGCGGATGACCCGCACATCATGGCAGAAATATTTACCGCCAAACTGGGCGCCGATGCCGAAATTCTGGGTCATTTTATGGATTTTTTCTTCCAGATCCGGCACGCGGATGGCATGGCCAAAGCCATTGCCCGTGACCGGCAGATTATCCAGATAATGAGCGCTGGCGAGCTTGACGGTTTTCACGTTCATTTCAGCGCTCAAGCCCCCGATGACCACGGCAAGATGATAGGGCGGGCAGGCCGAAGTCCCGAGCGTTTTCAGGGCGTCATCCAGAAATTCCAGCAGCTTGTCTTCGCGCATGATGGCCGGGGTCTGCTGGAACAGAAAAGTTTTATTGGCACTGCCGCCACCCTTGGCTAGAAACAGGAAATGATATTCATGGCCTGTTGTGGCATATATTTCAATCTGGGCCGGGGCATTGTTTTTGGTATTGATCTCCTCAAACATGCTTAGGGGGGCGAGTTGGGAATAACGCAGATTAGTACCCACATAGGTATCGACAATCCCCTGGGTCAGGGCCGCGCCATCATCGCTGTCCGTCCAGACATACTGGCCTTTTTTTGCCACCACGATGGCGGTGCCGGTATCCTGACAACCGGGCAGAACCATACCGGCGGCGATATTGGCATTTTTCAACAATTCGGTGGCAACAAACCGGTCATTGTCCGAGGCTTCGTCATCTTTCAGGATATTGGCGAGCTGTTGCAAATGGGCGGGACGCAGGAGATGGGCAATATCGCGCATGGCTTCTTTGGCCAGCAGGCGCAGGCCTTCTGGCGCCACTTTCAGGATCATTTTGCCCTCCACTTCCACGGTGGAGACATAATCAGAGGTGATTTTCCGGTAGGGGGTATTATCCTGCGTCAAAGGGAACATATCTGTGTAATTAAGGTCGGTCATTTTATCCATCCTTGTGGCGGCTATTCTATGATGTACAGGTGAGCATGAATATACTATAGTAACATTCTGAGGTAGTCAGGCAGATTATTATAAAAAAAATAATGAGTGCATAAATATGGTCAGGCAGGATCCGCGAAGGCAGATCCTGTTTTCATTTGGGGCATAGAGAATATATATTGAGGATTTTATTTTTTCCGGAAAGTATCCAGCGTTACCACATTATCTGTATTTTTATCATCTTCCTGACTATCTGCGGCTTCGACTATATCGGGCAGGTTTTCTGATTTGTCATCATTGTCGCCGGTGGCATGGAAATGAAGGCCAAAATCAACACTTGGATCAAAAAAGCCCTCCAGAGCCAGAAAGGGAATATACAGATGTTCCAGCTTGCTGTTAAAGCTTAAGGATATTTCAAAATGGGTTTCATCGACCACAAGATGCGAAAACTGATTTTGAACAACAATGGTCATTTCATCAGGATAGCGTTCTTTCAGATAGGCGGGAATGCTGATGTTGTCATGGTTTGTTTTGAAGGTGATGTAGAAATGATGGTCGCCGGGCAATCCATGTTCAGCCGTATTTTGCAAAACGTCCCTTACCACGGAAAGAAGTGCCTCCTGCACCATGTTGTCATATTGAATTATGGTTTCTGTCATTGTTCCATTATCTGTCATCGAATCTATATCCGCTTGAAGTATAACGGGTAATATCGGGGGGAGCCAGATTAATTTTTTTCAGGAATTTTAAGTGAAGGGCTTCTGTTGCTAGGTGCCCTCCGGACCCCGCGTAACGAGCTGTTAGGCTGCTACAGCAAATGCTTCATTATCGTTTGCATTTACAAAATTTGATCCGTCACAGCGGTATCATGCTGAGCAAAAGTTATATCTTTATTACGTACGTCGATCCTGTTTCGCCCCCGCATCTTGTACTTTGGGCCAATCTTAAGGGAGATTGGTGGAGGCGCCGGGTACCGCCCCCGGGTCCGTTCCGTCTATTCCATACATCAGTTTATTGCCGTAGTTGGTTACCCAACGTCTTATATATAAGGCAGAAGGATTAAGATTTGAATAGCTAAGGTAAAATATTTATATACAGTAAGATAAATATCGGAGGAGAGTATGAAACAATATCTGGATTTAATGCGACATGTTAAGGATTATGGTGTTGTCAAAGGCGACCGCACCGGCACGGGCACGGTGAGCATTTTTGGCTATCAGATGCGTTTTGACCTGTCAGAAGGCTTTCCCATGGTGACCACCAAAAAGCTGCATCTGAAATCCATCGTCCATGAATTATTGTGGTTTCTCGCCGGAGATACCAATATTCGTTATCTGCAGGAAAATGGCGTGAAAATCTGGGATGCCTGGGCCGATGATGCGGGCGATCTCGGCCCGGTTTACGGCCATCAATGGCGGTCCTGGCCAACGCCAAATGGCGGGACGGTGGATCAGATCACAGGTCTGGTTCATATGATCAAAAACAACCCCGACAGCCGCCGGCTGATTGTCAGCGCGTGGAATGTGGCCGATGTGGATCATATGGCCCTGCCGCCCTGTCACTGCCTGTTCCAGTTTTATGTGGCGGAGGGAAAGCTCAGTTGCCAGCTTTATCAGCGCAGTGCGGATATTTTTCTGGGCGTGCCGTTTAATATCGCCTCCTATGCTTTGCTCACCCAGATGCTGGCACAGGTTTGTGGCTTGCAAGCCGGGGAATTCATTCATACCTTCGGTGATGCCCATCTCTACAGCAATCACAGGGAACAGGTGGAGGTACAGCTTAAGCGGCAGCCCAGGGCACTGCCGATCATGAAAATTAACCCGGATATCAAAGATATTTTTGATTTCACTTACGCGGATTTTGAACTGGTCGGTTATGACAGCCATCCTCATATTGCCGCAAAGGTGGCGGTATGACGGTGAAGTTAAGCCTGATTGTTGCGGTGGCGGAAAATGGCGTTATGGGCAAGGATAACGACCTGCCGTGGCGCATTTCCTCGGACCTCAAATATTTCAAAGAAACAACCATGGGCAAGCCGATCATTATGGGCCGCAAGACATTTCAGTCCATCGGCAGGCCCCTGCCGGGACGGGTTAATATCGTCATTACCCGCGACAAGACGTTCACCGCTGAAGGCGTAATCACCGCCCTCAGTCTGGAGATGGCCCTTGAAGTTGCCATGAATATGGCTCTGGTCAAGGGTGTGGACGAGGTCATGGTCATTGGTGGTGCCGAGATTTATAAACTCTGTCTACCGGGTGCCGACCGCCTGTATCTGACCCGCGTTCATGGGGATGTGGAAGGCGACACCTATTTCCCGACCCTGAATAGTGACGACTGGCTGAAAGCCTCATCGGAAAGATTTACTGCGGGTGAAAAAGACAGCCACGATTACAGCCTGATTGTACTGGACCGGGTTTAGCTTCTATTTTTGCATATACAGCGTTCACATTCTTTCCCGTAAATGCCGCGTTTCCTGATTGATTTTTAAGATAATGGCCTCACGGTTGAATGGAAGATTCCTGAGTTTTTATAATAGGGGAAATGGGAATAAAAAATGTGCAACGGTGTGTGGAAGTGGACCTTTCTGCATATTCAATATTAGACCACATAGGCTAAAATACGCGGATACATAGTACTCATTAAGGATTTATTCACCGTTATGTGACAGTCTCAACAATATTAAATTAGTATAATAGAATATTCGCATACAAGCTATATGTAAAAGTTTAAAAAATATAGCATTCTAATAATTTTGAAAATGAATTAACAGCATATAAATTGGGCATCAATGACTATGAGCTTAATGGCTTTAGGTTAAAGATAATGGTAGATCCAAAACAATAAATTTAAAACAAAGGGCAGCACATGTTAAAAAATATCAGTTTTCTAAATATGTTGGGGAGAGATAATAGCAGTGGAAAGGAATTAAAATCTATTATTGAAGCCCTGAACAAATCGCAGGCGGTCATTTCTTTCAAGCTGGATGGTACCATCATTGATGCCAATGATAATTTTCTGGACACATTGGGCTATCAGCTTGATGAAATCAAAGGCAAACATCACAGTATGTTTGTGGATCAGGATTATGTCAGGTCGGATGAATATAAACAATTCTGGCAGTCGCTCTACAATGGTGAATATCAGGCAGCAGTCTATAAACGCATCGGCAAGGGCGGTAAGGAGGTTTGGATAAGGGCGTCCTATAATCCGATCATGGACCCGGATGGCAAGGTCTTTAAGGTTGTTAAATACGCCACAGATATTACAGCACAGACATTACAAAATGCGGACTATAGTGGCCAGATAGATGCCATTGGCAAATCACAGGCGGTCATTTCCTTTAATCTTGATGGTACCATCATTGATGCCAATGATAATTTTCTGGACACATTGGGCTACCAGCTGGATGAAATCAAAGGCAAACATCACAGCATGTTTGTGGATCAGGATTATGCCAGGTCGGATGAATATAAACAATTCTGGCAGTCGCTGCGCAATGGTGAATATCAGGCTGCAGAATATAAGCGCATTGGCAAGGGCGGCAAGGAGGTTTGGATTCAGGCATCTTATAACCCGATTATGGACCCGGATGGCAAAGTCTTTAAGGTCGTTAAATATGCAACCGACATTACGGATCAGGTTGATGCCCGCCATGAGGCTGAACGTGTTGGGAAAATAGTGGATGAAAATCTGAGTAAAATTCTGGAAACGGTGGGTTCGGCCAATGAGCAGTCCACATCGGCGTCTGCTGCCTCCAACCAGACACTTGCCACAGTTCAGGCGGTGACTGCGGCAACAGAAGAATTTCAGATTGCCTCCACTGAAATTGCCAAAAGTATGGAAACATCACGGTTGGAGGTTGTACGGGCCATGGATGAAACCACAAAAGCGGATACTTCAACCCAGGAATTGACAAATGCGGCATCGGAAATGAATAAAATTGTTGAGGTTATTCAGGATATTGCCAGTCAGATTAACCTGCTCGCCCTGAATGCAACAATTGAAGCGGCGCGCGCCGGTGAAGCCGGAAAAGGCTTTGCCGTTGTGGCCTCGGAGGTCAAGGCGCTTGCCAGTCAGGTTGCTGATGCCACGTCGCAAATTAATTCGGAAATCAGCAATATGCAGTCAATTTCAGATGATGTGGTTGTAAGACTAGGTGGTATCAAGAGTGCGGTGGGAATGGTTGAAAGCAGTGTTACCACGGTGGCCAGTGCCGTTGAAGAACAGGCGGTGACAACCCGGGAAATAACCTCCAATATGCAAACGGCCAGCACCGCTGTTGATGATATTAACAGAAACCTGGATTCTATTTCAGTGGCCATAACCAGTGCTAATGATTTAGCCGGTGAAGGGGTAAAATTATATCGCAGCCTGCAAAATTAACACGGATACTCTAGGATAATTTTGCCTGTATCTTTCGGGCGATGTCCACATAAATGGCCGTATGGGTGCTGTCCGGCTGATGAACCACGATGGGAGTGCCATTGTCGGAGGTTTCCCGGATGTCCATATGCAGCGGGATTTCACCGAGGAAATCCACACCCAGTTTCTCGGCAACTTCCCGTGCTCCGCCGTGGCCGAAAATATCCGACCGTGTCCCGCAGGACGGGCAGAGGAAATAGCTCATATTCTCTATGATGCCAAAAACCTTCACATCGGTTTTCTCAAACATGTTCAGTCCCTTGCGGGTATCGGTTAGCGCGATGTCCTGCGGGGTGGAGACCACCACAGCCCCGTCCATATCCACATTCTGGGCCAGGGTGAGTTGCACGTCCCCGGTGCCCGGCGGCAAATCAAGCACCAGCACATCCAGTTCGCCGTTTACATCCCATTTGGTGTCGGCAATCATTTGCTTTACCGCGCTCATCACCATGGGGCCGCGCCAGATGGTGGCGGTGTCTTGCCGCATCAGATAGCCCAGTGACATGCTCACAAGGCCGTGGCTGATAATCGGGATAATCTTTTTGTCGGCGTCCTGGGTTGGCTGTTCGGTGACCCCGAGCAGCATGGGAATGGACGGGCCGTAAATATCCACATCAAAAATTCCGGCTTTGAGGCCAATGGTTTGCAAGGCAAGGGCCAGATTGACGGCGGTGGTGGATTTGCCGACACCGCCCTTGCCGCTGGCCACCGCAATGATATGTTTCACGCCGGGAATTTTCCGGGTATTTTTCAGGGGGCCGGCACCCTTGGTGGGAGCCTGCATCTCCGGAATTTTCTTTTCCGGTTGCCGTTCCGCCGTCAGGACAGAGACGACCTTGTTAATGCCCGGTATTTCCAGAAGTTTGGCATCACAGGTTTTTCTGACCTGTTCCATCATTTCTGCTTCAGAAGGGTTGATATTAAGGGCAAAACCCACTTCACCTTCCTTGATGACAAGACCCTGTACCATGTCCAGTGAGACAATATCCACCCCTTTGGCAGGATGGAGGATGGATTTCAGGATATTCAGCAGTTGTTCGTGCTTGATCTTTGACATATAAATACCTATCTATAATTCTATTGTTCATAGTCTCCAGTTGGAATATAAGGTTTATGAATTTTTTTTACAGGGGGAATGTGATTTTTCCTGTAGTTGAATGGTGTTTTTCTTTGAAGGAGAGTTTATATGCCTTGGCAAGATAATAATGGTGGTGGCAAAGACCGTGGACCCTGGGGCAGCGGACCTCGCGGGGGACAGGAGCCACCGGATATTGACGAACTGATTCGCAAGGGTCAGGATAAGTTTCGGGCCGCCTTTGGTGGCGGTGGCGGCAAAGGCGGCGGCAAGAGCATGTTTCTGATGATCGCCGCGATGTTCGCTGTCGGCTATCTTTATGCCGCTTTTTATAAAGTCCAGCCCGATGAAGCGGGTGTTGTTCTGCGCTTTGGCAAATGGGTGGAGACAACAGGCACCGGCCTTCATATCCATTGGCCGCCTATTGATCAAGTGATCATTCCTAAAGTCACCGCCGTCAACAAGATTGATGTGGGCTTTGGCGGCGGCAAGAAAGAACGCCAGATGCTGACCGGCGATGAGAATATCGTCGATGTGCAATATTCCATTCTGTGGCGGATCAAGGACCCGGCCCGTTTCCTGTTTAATCTGGAACAGCGCGAACAGAGCATCAAGGCCGTGTCGGAAAGTGCCATGCGTGAAGTGGTGGCCAGAACCGCCATTCAGCAGATCATGACCTCGGAACGTCTGCAGATCGAAATCGAAGTGCGCGGCATCATGCAGACTGTTCTGGACAGTTATGAATCCGGTATTGAGATCACCCAGATCAAGATGGATACCGTATCGCCGCCAGCCCAGGTGTCCGAAGCCTTTAATGATGTGCAGAAGGCCGAGGCGGACCGGGATAGAACCATCAACGAAGCCAAAAAATACCAGAATAAGATCGTCCCCACAGCCCGTGGTCAGGCGGAAAGAATGAATCAGGAAGCCGAAGCCTATAAAGCCCGGGCCATTACCAAGGCCGAAGGGGAAAGCGCGCGCTTCCTGTCCGTTTACGAGCAATATAAACTGGCCAAGGATGTGACCCGCAGACGGTTGTATCTTG
>NVTJ01000143.1 GCA_002401545.1 Alphaproteobacteria bacterium | reverse complement strand
TGAACCAAGCGCATCTGCCACATTATGCAGGAAGGCCGCACGCATATTCATGCTTTGCTTCGATAATGAGTAGGTCAACAAGGCCGTGACCAAATCCACAGCCAGCGCAATTCCCGCGACAACTACAACCAGCCAGCCATCCACCTCCGAAGGGTTGAAAAACCTCAATATAGCCTCGTATGCCAAATAGAACCCGATGACGATCAAGGTCGTATAATTGACCAAAGCCGCAACCACTTCCGCTCGGCCATAGCCAAATGTCATATTCTCATCACCGCACTTGCGGCAGCGCCGGGTTTGTTGGTCCGGTGATGACGTGGTCGCTGACTCAGTCATCGTCTAATAAACCGCTAGACGCCACGTTGAAAACGAAATTTCCCATAGTACAAATCGCGCAATCATTCACTTTCTCTCGCCTTGCTAGATATAGGACCTTTAACAGAACAGTTTGGTAATTTTAGACAAGCTTCAATATTAGATTTATCATTGTTACTAGCATACCATTTTCTGCCATTGATAAACACCTCACTGGTATAAAACCGAACCTTTTTATCAGTCACCCAAGCACCGAGACGGGCAACAGAACCGTCAACCCTAAAATAATATTCTGTATATGAGATGCTAGAGCTAACACCGCCGCCGCCCCCACCCAGTTCCAGCGTATCAAAATTGGGTGCATCTACATCGTCTGAGTCATCCGAAGAAAATGACGACGTCTGGCCGGCCGAATTTGCTTGTTGTTGCTCGTTATAGTCATTGACAGCCTGCCCCATGGCGGTGGAAAAATCTCTCCAGAACTGATTGCGCTTTGCCTTTTTCTTCGCCCTTCGCGCCTTCTTTTTGTTAATTTTTTTCCATCTCTCTGCCGTTTCCCGTTTGGTCCTTTCTATATAGGCCAAATCGTCATCATATTGTTTTTGATCGGCCAAACCTTGATCAAACACGTCATTGATCCCATTGCGTTTGTTTGGCTTTATTGACCGGTTGGTTCCGGCTTCAAGATTGGCCATGGTGTTGCGAAAAGTGTCAACAGCGGTGCTATTATCTTCGCTTTCCTCATCAAAATCAAATTGCTCGCTTGCGGCAATTTCGGTTTTGCGGGCCTTTATAACGTCTTCAACCTCCGTGGTATTCTTGCCGACCAGATTGCCAGGGCTTACGCCCAGGTCCAGTGCCACACGGACCAGATTGTCCATTTTGGCGTCATCTATCATTTTTTCATTTTTAGCCATGAGTTGATCAGACATGGCTTTGTGCTGTGCCTCTAACCGGGCCTCACCTGCTTCCAGAAAAGTATCGACCGCTACAAAAAAATTACCTTGCGAGCCGGTTTTTTGTTTTACCAGCGCCAAGGCTTGTGAAGGAGTCATACCGGGGGGCAATGAGCCGGGAACCTCAGCAATGCGCTCTATGAAATATTTACGGTAGGCACTAGCCCTTTCCTGATCCAGAATTAATTGCCGGTTTCCGCTAAGCGCATCGTACACGTTAAACATCTGCTTTTCTGCGGCCTCGTCCACCGTAGGGCCACCCGGTCCCAGGCGAACGTTTTCGCCGATCAACCGGCCGGTGCCCCAACCGACGTCGAACGCCAACTTCATATTGCCGTAGCCCGGAACCAGCTTTTCCTTGAGCCGGTCGGATATTTCATCCGTGAATTCATAATAGGCCATATCAACCAGACCTTCAGCATTGCCTTGCGTTACAAGGGTGGCAACGGAATAGGCTTTGTTGATTTTTCCGTAATAGCCCATGCCCTTGCCAATTCTCTTGAAATTTTTGTCGGCGCTGGCATTTATCTTCTTTCTGGTTGCCGATCTGGAAGGGATATCACTAAAAATGGCGGGCTTTCTGAAACCAGACGATGTTGGTTTTACTTTGCCCAGCTTTTCATCAAGGGCATTTCGGGTTTGCTTCAGTCGTTCATCGGCATCGATCATGCTGGATTTTTTTTTCACGTACAAATTAGTGAGCCTTCGTCTCTCCTCATCCGGGAGGTTCCGGTTTTTCAGCGATTGCGACAATCTATCCAGGTCAGCCTTGTTGGTTGCTTTTTCTGAAGCCGCCAACTGGTTTGCTTTTTTTATGGATAATTCCTGAACTTCCCGGGATGTTTTAAACCACGCATCAACATTTTTATCATTAACGCCATGCTCATCCCAGTTCCGGTTGTGAAGTTCACCCAGGCCTTTTTTGTAAGATTCAGCCGTGCCTGTCAGATTGTTTTTGCGCATAATGGCATCAATTTCAACGTTTGAAATATTCGACACCATCTTGTTAGTGCTTTTGCCGAACATCTGAAACTTGTCACGATTTTTTTGTTGTAAAAGCAATTTGGGGTTTTTGTTCGCCAATTTGATGCCACCGGCGGCCTTTTTCATGTGGTCGTTTTTTTCGACGGCCTGGCGAATACCCGCAAGTGAGACATCATTCTCGTCAATACCAACAAAGAGAAACCGTTCCTTGTTTCTTGCATCCGCGTAAAGGCGCGCCTGTTGTGAACTGTTGGCGACACTGTCGTCAAAATCATGAGCATGACGGTTAACCGTGTGCTCTATTGTCGGCATATCCACAGTGTTGCCGTCTATAACCACTTTAATGCCATGAGCCTCGGCAATCTTGGCCAGGCGATGAATGCCCTTCGAGCCCGCTTGGGAATCGGTGTCGCTCAAAGCGCCAGAATGTTTGGGATTTCTTACCAAAATGGTTTTTTTCTGGCCATTTACGATGACCTCTTTCTTGATATATGGCGGCTTTCCCATTCCAGCTTCTACCCTTTGGGTGCTGGAAAGCCCTTTATTCGTAAGCTCTAAAAGTCTTTGGTTTATGGGTTCACGGTAGGTATGTACCAAATTCCAGCTTCTGGCCTGGTAATGATCTTGCGCTTTGCTTATTTTGATGCGCTTTTCATCGCCGGTAAAATTCCGATTGTTCTTAATGGCCTCAATCGTATTGTCCCTGTCGGCCACATAGGCGGCTTCTTTACGTTTAAAATTTTTGTTAAAGGCATCAACCCTTTCCTTAAGTACGGGATCAATCTGCTTTTCCGAGGCTAGCATCAGGTCATTGTATGCCTTCGAGTTGGTATTTTTTTGTGCCGGGTCTTCAGTCCGGCCAGGCACCGGAACAAGGAGTGCAAGGGTAACGATCGCCGCAATGTAAAGATTGAACTTCATGGTTCATTCTCCCAGTAATCAAGCAGATAGTCGGCAACTTTCCTGATATTTTCAGGGGTCGACGGTGGGATGGAAACCGTTTTTAAAAGCCGTATTGCTTCCTCATCACGGTGTTCTGCCTTTAGCAGTATGCTTTTGGCCACCTGAACTTTCTCATCCAGTACGTATGCATTCAAATCCATCGGCGCTTCGAACATATCCATCATGATCTGCAAATTCTCATCCTGCAGGTGGATTTTTTTCAGATAAGCGTCATAAACTTCCAGTCCCCAACCCGCAACATCAGCAGAAATAAAGGCCAGATTCATTTGGTGAAGATCATTGGCAATGACAATTTCCGGCTGGCTGGCAAACAAAATGGCATACTGTTCGGCAGCGCTTTTATATTCCCCGTCTTTAAGAAGGAAACGAATGAGAAAAAGTCTGGCCTCACCATCATTAGGGGCAATTTCCAGTACACGCCGAAAAGCGCCCTCGGCCTCGATGTCGGCGATCATGCCCCTTTTAGAGGCCAGGTTGATCAGGCCATAGGTTTTCCAGAACCGGGCGGTGTCTGGTGAAAGCTCAGTCGCAGAATCAGCATAAGCAAGCGCCGCATCAAGGTCGGTCTCGTTTTTTGAAGCTTTATAATCCTCGAACAAGACTGCGGCATGGTCGTGCCGTAACCAGGCTAATAAGGTGCGCTTGGCCTTGGTGTTGTTTTGGTCAAGTTCAGCCAGTATTCTGGTTTCCTGGGCCTGAAGTTTCTTTATCGGTGTATCAATAGTGTTAAGGCTGACCGTTTTTGCGGACGCTGCTGTATCGCCATTTCCCGGAACATTGTTGGGGTCCGTAAGGTGGATTAATTCAAACAATTGAGCTTCACCTTGTCTCATGGTCAATCTGTCACCGTTGAGGGTGTAATGATAGAGGGCAACAGGGTCCGGGACGTCCTCGTCAGGCAGGTTCAGCCAGTAATCACCAAAAATGGCAAATGCCATCTGGTACAGGGTGTCATTGTTGTCATATGCCCAGATCATGGTGTTGTTATCGATCAGCACCTTGGCCATGGGGTTTTCGTCAACACGCCATCGACCGTTCAGGCGTTGTTCAACATTCCAGTTTCTTGTAGCTTCGTGTGTAAAAAAATACCGCTCTCCGTCTATGTCAAAAGCCAGGGCATTCCCACTCACGGTGATGGTTGTTTCAAATTCTTTGTCTTTTTTCTTTAATTTGGCCTTCCAGATATTCTCTTCTAGTCGGAGCAATCCAGCGCCTTCAAATTTTTCACCATCAAAGATCAACAAACGATGTTCTGTAATTATCGCTGTCAAATCTGCATCATCATTTACCCAGATAGCGTCAGTAGTGGGCGTTTGAGCCTGCGCGCCCGCAAGGCAGAAGGGAAACAGCAACAACACGAGCAATAAATGTTCGGCTACATGTTTTATCGCTAACATTTTCCTTCCCCCTTAAAAGTCCGTCAACAAGTTGAGTGCCCGTACTTCCGCTAAAGCAACCGCATAAGTTAATGGATGTGAGTAACTTACTGTTCCGTTCCAATGGCTACTGTCCCGGTATAACAAGCAGCTAAGCGCCACATTTACCTGAAAATATGCACCACTTCCTCCAGGGAGGTTCTGTTCAGTGTCAAGCACATCAATGTCCACATCTTTGTCAAATGTCGTTTTCATGCCTTCTGGTGTCAGTTGGAAATTGGAAGAAAGCTTTTGCATGCCTCCAAATGATACATCATACCATACATTTTTTGCTTTACGGCGCGATCCTAGTTTTTTCGAAAACCCGTTGGCTGAACCGTTCATAACCCGCAAGCAGTGATCGCGGCTTTTAAAGCGGGCCGTCGCTGTAAGGCTGAACACGGAATTCGTTGATCGCGAGGTGCTGACAGAATAGTCACTGAATAGCTTATGTGGTGATGGGGGGGCCGTTTCAAAATATTTGGAATCCAGATAGTTCTGCTCTTCTGTCAGACTGATCGCTTTGGCTAGGGGGCGGCCCATCTCAATACCAAACGGGTCCATATAAACAGGTCTCTTACCCTCATTTTTCTGCTTGTCATAAAATGCTGCCCATTTGGGGGTGGATTTTATGAATTGGGCGACGGCCTTTTCAACAGAAGGAAAATGAATAATTTTCATTTCTCCCAACGTGCTGCCTGTCTCTACTCTACAAGATAAAATCAGTCGTACACCTGATAAATGGTCTAGCTTATCCAGCTTGAGAGGTTCATCTGGATTTGCAGGAGGCGTGGTCTCTCCAAAGTCCGCGACGAACAAATTGTACGGATCGCTGTAGCCGCTAACGCGATGCCAATCACTCATGATTTTCGGAGCCGTATTTACAGCTAGTCCGTCATTGAAAAAAGCCATCAAAGCACGGCGACAGTGGTCTTCTGAATCAAACTGAAATCTGGAGGATATCTTGTAAACGCTGTCTGAAGTTTTAGAGGTATATACCGTATAATATCCCCGATCATCTGTATTCATGGATTTGTCCGTGAAAGGAAGGGGAGGTGTAACGTCTTTGTATATGCCAATGGAGGGATATATATTTGCGTTAAATGTGTCGGTAAGATTATAATTCAGTTCTGCCGGAAAGCGTTTACCAAGCACAATGCCAAAGGGTTGCATATAGGCTGGAAATTTTTCTCGCCACCTGGCACGAGCATACAAAAATCCGTCTACATTGAGTTCTTTGGTGAAAGAAGGCAGAAGAGCCTTGACCTTCTGGTTTACGCCATTTGCCGAAAGTTGCAGCCACTTATTGGCAGCGGCCGGATTTCGGCTCACCCCCTCGCCATTCATATACAGCAGGCCCAGCCGCACCTGGGCTTTAGAATCACCCTGGAGCGCCGCTTCAGTCAGCCATTTTATCGCCGCCTTGTAATCCTGCTCTACCCCCATACCGTCAGCATAAAAATACCCGATCTTTCTTGCTGCAAATATTTTCAGGTCTTTATGCTCGGCAACATGTCCCAGCTTGGCTATTTTCAGATACCAGTTGGCCGAAGCGCCATAGTCCTGCGCAACCTCACCTGATCCTTCCTCCAGTATCGTGGCTAGGTAATACTGGGAGATAAGGTCATCCTGCTCCGCTGCCTTGGTAAACCATTTGAGCGCTTTTTTGTAATCGGGACCCACGCCTTTCCCATGGCTGTATATGTAACCGAGCGTGAATTGCGACCAGATATCACCGTTCTTTGCCTTGGGTATTAGCGTGCTGGGGGCTGGATATTCGCGATCTTCCGCTGCCTCTGTTGCCTGTGTCCAATTGGGCCAAACCGTCAACAACTGCGACACAAAAAGGGCAACCAAAAGTGTTGCGTTTTTTCTCATGATTGCGACACTCCGTTCGAGGCGAACAGGTAATAAAGCAACTCAACCAGTGCCATAGTAACCTTTAAGATGCTGTAAGACAAACTGTACCCCGTCAGCACCTATAGGTCTGATTTAGATCTGCTCTGAAAGCGACGGTTTTGGGCTCTGATAAGAGAAGATTATCAGAGGTTAGAGATGTTGAGACGAAGGATGCAGGCTTAAGACAATGCCCGCTTACTCAGCTTTATACCAATCCAACAATCAGGCCCATAAGCGCTGATAGGGGACGCATTGCCCTTAGGTGGTCTTGTGTTTCCCAAACGGCCATAGGAGGCGCGCTGAGCGCCCCTGCCTTGTGGTGGCCGTTGGTGTTGCACCAAAGAAGGTGTGCGGGCTCTCAGGGCGTTACAGTTAGACCTCCTGAGGGGTGCCACGCGGACTTCATCAGGGCCAGAGATTACCAAAGTCAACGCGCCAAAAGGCCAAGCATATGACCGCGCCTCTTATCATCAAATATCGTTCAAAAACGTTTGCAAAACCGGGGCCATCCCCACATGACAGTGCCGGTATTACCAAGCGAGTTAATATTCAGTTTCATAGATCCGGCTCAGTCCAATGTCTTGACTTTGCCATGACTTTTTGAAGATCATTCATCATCCCCTTTAATCGCTCAGGCTTGATGATCTCCACCTCACTGCCCCAGGTAAGCAAATGCCAGGCCAATTCCCTTAGTCCTGAGGCATGCATGGTGATTTGTAATCTTCCATCCTCCAAAACTACCATGTTCTGGGTCGGGTGGAATGAGAACGAGTTTGCATCTGTGGCAGTCCTTTCTGAAAACATAAGCACAACCTCATATTTCTCGCCCTGGAAAATCCCAAAAGATTGCTCGGCATAATGTTGCAATGAGAAATCTTCCCGGCGCTCATAAGGCTCATCAAGAGGGGTAACCCTGTGGATATTGTCCAGCCGGTAAAGGCGGTAATCTTTGACCTTGGGGTTAGTGCTATACGCCACAAGGTAATGCTGTTTTCCGTAGAGAAATCCGTAGGGGCACACCCGCTGTCGTCGGATATGGTCAGATCCTCGACTTTTGTAATGCAGGGTTACTTTTACGCATTTCAAGATTGCTTCTCTGAGTGCATCTAATACGTCGGCGTCGATTATTGGTTTTGGGCCAAGGCGCATTGCCAGCCCCTCAGCCTCCAGCATTGCCTCAAGGTCTACTTCCCGCCCAGTTGAGCGCTGACCATTGTCAAAGGTGCGCAGTTTTCTTTCGATCTCGCGCAAGTGTTCGGCTTGGTCCGTAAGCGCCTTTCTTTTGAGTATCTGCCTGGCAATGTCGAGCGCTGCCAGCTCTTCAGCTTGCACCTTTATGGGAAGAAGAGATTTGCTTTTGGGAATTTTCCAACGCTTCTTTGTACCTTCGCTTTGCACCTCCAAAAGGTCAGGAAGCAAGCGGGACACGGCATCACGCATCCGTTCAGCGGTTCGCCTGCCAACATCGAATTCTTCCTGTATATCTTGAAGCCCAACGCCGACATAGCTGGATTGGAACCATATCGCCAATCGCAGCAGGTTTTCTGCCTTGGTAAACCGCATGCCTGTGCCTCACATTCCAGAGCTATTATTGATTGGCTAGCTTGGCTATATCGCCTCATCTTACCGTTTATATTACGTCATTATTGGACGTGTTTCCAAGCATATATTTTTTGACTTGGTGCTGGGTTTGTAAATCTTGATGCAGAAGTTTCATGAATACGTCCAAATATGACGCATTTAAGGAGTATGATTGCCTTTGAAATATGAGGGAATTATATGTCAACAAAATCGTCTGCCACAAATTTTGAAGATGCTGCCAAATTAGATTTTTCCATTGATCAAGAATGGCTGCCTAGCGCCTATGAAGATGAGGGCAATCAAGCGGTTCTCTTTAAGATGCTGCTGCGCATATGCAGGCAGGCCTATAACAACTGCACCATTGCCAAAAGCCTGATTGAGTGGTTTGAGCGCAATTTAGATGTTTCCAGTGATGCAACATTAGGAAAATCAATAGAAAACCTGATTGAGATCACGGAAGGCCTTGGTCGGCACCGTGCATTACCCTTTTCTGCCCAGAAAAAATTCAAACCCGCCGTGTTAGAGCTTGTGGGTCATCTGGAAAAACAATTAGCCGCAATAGTATCATCGGCGGATACAGATAATTATCATAGGAACCTGTCCTATTTGGCTAAAGAGATTGGTCTGGACGACATCGAAACTGCGATTCTTGAACTCGTCCTCAATCATGCCTTCAGTGAAAAAATAGAAACCCTTTTTAAGTATTTGCACGACGATACAAAAGACCCCACACGGGCAATTGGCATTTGTTTGGGGGTATTGAAAAGTGAAATCGTTGACCGCCTGAAGCCCCAAGGAAGATTGATTTCCAGTGGTCTTTTGACAGTGGATGCGAGATGCATCGGGTTTGATCTCGGTTTAAATATTTGCGCAAAAGTGGTGGAAGAGGCTGGCCAGCAGCATGCAACCGCCCGCGATTTTTTTAATGCCATTCTTGGAAAATCCGCATCAGCAACTCTTGGAAAATCTGATTTTGGACATATTGATCCCGCGCTCAGTCAATTAGTTCGGTTAATGCGAGGGGCAAAAAAGGAAAACCCGAGTGGCATAAACATATTGCTCTATGGTCCTCCGGGGTGTGGCAAAACAGAGCTTTGCAAAACGGTGGCAAAGTTAGCTGGCGTTGATCTTTTTTCTATTGGCGAGCAAAATGAAGATGGCGACGAACTTACGCGTCCGGGGCGGCTAAGCGCTTTACGTTTTGCCCAGCATATACTGGCCCATCGAAAGAATACCGCCATTTTATTTGATGAGATGGAGGACCTGGCACTACACAGATCACCCTTGCTATTTTTAGGTCACGCAGGCTCAAAAATTCACCAAAACCGATTGCTCGAAGAAAACCCGGTCCCGGTCCTTTGGACTTGCAATGAATTATCCAATTTTGATCCTGCGTTTTTGCGCCGGATGACATTTGTGCTGGAAGTAAAATCACCACCACCGGCGGCGAGAGTAAAAATATGGAAGCAGATTCTCAAAACACAAAACCTTCAATTGCCATCTGACGACATCAAAATTCTTGCGAAAAACAGCAACCCGTCTCCAGCGCTGATTTCCAATGCTGCCATAGCAACACGGCTTATGGGTGGTGCTGCCAAGGAATTTAAACAGGTTCTGGAAAACAGCTTACAAATTACAAGAGGATCGGATCAGGATGATTGCAACGTCCCCGTGACAGATCACTACAATCCCGCCCTGATCAATGCTGACCATGATCTGGATGAGCTACTGAGCGCCCTCAGGGTACAAGCTGGAACACCAGATGTCTCATTTTGCCTATACGGTCCGCCTGGCACGGGTAAATCGCAATATGCACGGTATCTCGCAGATCAGCTGCAAATGCCCGTTATGGAAAAGCGAGGATCTGAGCTTTTAAACTGCTATGTTGGCCAAACAGAAAAAATGATTGCGGCGGCATTCAAGACGGCTCGTGATGATCAGGCCATGCTGGTCATCGATGAGATTGAAATGTTCTTGTCCAACCGGGCCGGTGCAACCCAACCCTGGCACCTCAGCCAAACCAATGAGTTTTTAACGGCAATGGAGCGCCATCATCAGCCCTGGTGCGCAACCACAAACTTAGTTGATCGCGTGGACCCTGCCGCCCAGCGGCGCTTTGTGTACAAAGTCAAATTTGATTATCTGGATGCCCAAAGAGCGCATCTTGCCTTTCAGTCCTTCTTTGACATGGATGCGCCATCAGGCATTGAAAACCTCAACATGTTAACCCCATCGGATTTTGCACTGGTAAAACGAAAGGCTGACTTGCTGGGCCATGCTGGCGACCCGGTACAACTATTCAAAATGCTCAAAACTGAGGTTGAGCATAAACCCGGCAGGTCTCAGCGGATCGGATTTTAAGGAAAAGCTGCAGAGTATTTGAAACCACGACACGGTCATATGAAGGAAGAAAAAATGGATAGCAATTCTATGCGCATAAACGCCCCCAAAGGGCAGTCAGTAAAGCGAATTCGCGGCGGGTTTCTCTACAACGAGAAAGAAGCCAATAAGCTTTTGAACTATGACGATGTTTATACAATCCTGCGCACTGAAATATTCGGCAGTCATACAACCATTTATCTCAAGGAATTTCCAGATATTGGGTTCAACAGCGTTGCTTTTAAAGAGGTGGATCCAGTCCTGCCAGAGACTGAAACCGCTGAAGAAATTTACATGAAGGCCTTGGAAGCACGGCGTAGGCCAACAAGGCCCGATGCTTCTGTTCCTGACGAAACATGAAAGTTCCACATTTCCGCCAATATAAAACACGAAATCGCGGTGACAGTTTGATGGCATCGTACAAAACAGGATATAGCTTTGTTATTAACTATACTCTTAATTCTTTTTTTATTATACATCGGGTCCGTCGTTGACGCTTTTACAAAGCTGCCGCTGATGCAGAAAATAGGGAGGTCCATATTTACAGTTTTCTTTTGGGTAGCTATGGGGCCGCCTTTGGTGGGTGTAGCCATATTCTTGCTGTTAACGTTGTATGACCATTACGCCCAAACCAACACAGCAGACCAGTTCATGGAAATGGTTGAGCATTTCAGCCAAGCTATGAAAGAGTTTAATGCCTCTCGGTCAAGTTCGTGAAGGGCTTGGGTTTGGTGAATAATTATCGGAGATAAATATGCGTGTATTTAAAAAACTAACCATAAATGAAGAGGTACTTGAATGCCATCCTTTCAAAAGTGAGTCTAGCATGCAGGCGTTTTTGATTGAAAATGAAAATGTCCTATCTCTAGACAATGAAATTTATAATAATGCTGAAATAAAAGCTGCAGAATTGCATATTAAAGCTGGTCGCAAAAGCAGACAAACGGACGGAAGGGCAGATATAATAGCGAAATACGAATCTAATTACGCAGGGGTATTCGAATTAAAAAAGGGAGAGTTATGCGATAATGCGCTAAAGCAGCTGTTCGATTATCTAAAAGAAAAAAATACTATACAAAAAAAATGCTGGACAGAAGAAGAGGGCAATCCAGAAGGGTGGGTTGGGGTTTTAGTTGGGACGAGTATTAGCACGGCATTGAAGAAGCAAATTTGCGATGGAGTATGTTTAGAAACAGAAGGTATTACCATACCTATAGCAGCAATCACGATGCAGCGGTACAAAAGCAACAATGGAAATATTTATATAACTACAGATTGCGTATTTAACATTGATAGCTCCACAAAAAATTATGATAAATATGTCTTTGATGGCAACTTTCGTGATCCTTTGGGTAAGGGGAAATTGGTTTTAGCTGTGATAAAAAAATATGTAGCCGATCATCCAGAAATAACATTCTCAGAATTAACAGATAAATTTCCTGCCAAACTTCATAATCAAAACGAAAATAACCCCACATTTATCATCGCTGCACAAGCACAAAAAAAATATGAAGAAACAGGACAAAAATATAAAAGACACTTTATCGGACCAGATCAAACAATAAAATTATCAGATTGCCTGATTGCCGTGAATAACCAATGGGGTGAGAATATTGGAAATTTTATAGAATGGGTGAATAGCGAATATGATTATAAAATAAAAAAAATATGATAAAATCATTAAGTATATACCATGCACTATACCATAAATTATATATTACAAGAATAAAGAAAGAGCTACATGCAACTAAAAAACAACGCCTTCCTCTATTCCCCCTCCGATCTGATTACCTTTATGGAATCGCCCTATGCCTCGGCGATGGAGCGGGCCAGGCTGTTTGACTCAGAACTCAGCAAGCTGATTGATCCTGAAGATGTTTTACTGGTCAGCTTGCAAAAAAAGGGGATTGCTCACGAAGACAAGTTTACAGAAACCCTGAAGGCGGAAGGCCGTGTGGTTCTGGAAACCAAGCGCGCCACACCAGAGATCATGGCGCGTGAAACCATCCGGGCAATGAAAGAGGGCAAAGAGGTCATAACCCAGGGATACTTAGCCCTGGGCCAGTTTGCTGGCATTGCGGATTATCTGGTTAAGGTGCCGGGACCGTCAAAGCTGGGTGATTATCATTATGAGGTTTGGGACACCAAGCTTTCAAAAAAGCTGAAGCCGTATTTTGCCATCCAGCTCTGCTGTTATGTTGAAATGCTGGAAAGCATCCAGGGGGTGCAACCAAAACACATGGCCATTGTGCTTGGTGACGACACCATAAAGCCTCTGATGGTCGATCATTATTATGCCTATTATCAATCTCTGAAAACGGCGTTTTTGGCTTTCCATGACAATCCGGAGGACGCGCTTCCTGACCCGGCTATGAGCAAAAGCTATGGTCGGTGGAGCACGCTGGCGCACGAGCAATTGGTAAAGAGGGATCACCTGTCACAAGTTGCCAACTTATCTCATCAGCAGATCAAGAACTTAGGCAAGGTTGGCATAATGACCATGCAGCAATTAGCCGATTGCCAAATACCCTCTGTTCCCAATATGTCAGCAGAGGTTTTCGAACGGGCAAAAAAACAAGCCCGCTTGCAAATTGCATCCCGTGGGCTGGAGGTTCCAAAATACGAAATACTGCCCCATGAGCCAGATGTGTTGAGGGGGCTTAGCCTGCTGCCTCCCCACAGCGACATGGATGTGTTCTTTGATATTGAGGGTTATCCCGGCATTGATGGGGGCATCGAGTACCTTTGGGGCAATACCTTTTTTGATGATCAGGGAAAACGGGCCTTCAAGGACTTCTGGGCTCATAATGCCAAGCAGGAAAAACAGATTTTTGTTGAATTTATCAACTGGGTCTATGCGCGCTGGCTGGCAGACCCTTCCATGCATGTCTACCATTATGCAAACTATGAAATCGCCGCCATTCGCAAATTAATGGGCCGGTACGGCGTATGCGAGGAGATGGTTGATAATCTTCTGCGTAACAAGGTTTTTGTCGATTTATACAATGTCGTACGCCATGGATTGATGATCGGAGAACCCCGATATTCAATCAAGAACGTTGAACACATTTATCGTGGCAAACGCGATACAGAAGTCGCCTCCGGGGGCGAAAGTATTATCGTTTATGAGAATTGGCGGGAAAACCCTGATGGAGACACATGGCAAACCTCAGCCATTTTAAAATCCATTCGGGATTATAATATTGATGATTGTGATAGCACGCAGGAACTGGCTGAATGGCTGCGCACTGAGCAAGTCAAGCATGGCATTGCATACCTTATACCCGAAGGGGAAGGCGAGAAAGAACTTCCTGAAGAGGTTACTGAGTTAACGCAACTCAGAGATAAAATTCTTCAAAAAGCTGAATGGTGCGATGATGGTGATGAGCGCCGTTTATTGGAAATATTGGCCTGGTCATTGGAGTTTCACCGGCGTGAAAACAAGCCAACTTGGTGGCGTCTCTTTGACCGGATGGGATGGGATGAAGCCGACCTCTACGATGATATGGATTGCCTTGCAGGACTGGTAAGAACCAAGACCCCCCCGTTTTTGCCTACCAAGCGTTCCAAAAATAAAGTCTATGAATATAAATTTGATGCGAACCAGCCTTTTAAGGGACAGGGTAAAAATTATTATGTTCTGGGCCCGGATGAGTTGAAAATTACCCGTTATGATTTTCAACCAGACTCTGGGAAAATATCGTTTCAATATAAGGCGGAATTACCAAGTATAATGAGCCTCGTTCCCAACGAATTTGTGGGCCCAAAACCCATTCCTGGGGCTATCAAGTCTGTGGTGGAAACGCTCATGGCTGAGAGTTTGCCCGCCTGCGCCATTGTTGATTTTCTTGCCAGAAAACGCCCACGTATCATGGGTAATGCTGAAGGCAAAATCATAAAAGATAACGAAGAGTTTCTGAGCGAGGTAATCCAGGCCGCTGTTAATCTGGAGGGCAGTTATCTTTGCATTCAGGGGCCACCGGGGGCAGGGAAAACATATACCGCCAGACACATCATTGGAGAGTTACTGCGGCAGGGCAAAAGGGTTGGGGTTTCTTCAAACAGCCACAAGGCAATCCTCAATTTGATGACCGGCATGGCTGATCACATCGCGGATAATGGCATTACGGCAACGCTGGTCAAAGCGGGTGGCGACAAGGATGATCCTGCTTTTGGCAACAATCAAATTAAGCACATTGCATCGGTGAAAAACCTCCAACTCAATGACAATATTTGTTTTGGCGGGACAGCCTGGGCCTTTTGCAATGACTGTGTCGAAGACGAGTTTGACTATTTATTCATAGATGAAGCGGGGCAGGTCTCAGTGGCCAATCTGATTGGTATGAGCCGTTCATGCAAGAATATCATTCTCATGGGAGATCAGATGCAATTAGGTCAACCCATGCAAGGCTCCCACCCCGGCGAAAGCGGTATGTCAATTCTGGAATATTTGCTGGAAGGCCAAGCAACCATTCCAGACGATATAGGCGTGTTTCTACCCAAAACCTATCGCATGCACCCAGCGGTTTGCTCTCTCATTTCCAAACAGGTTTATGAAGGTAAACTCACCTCAGTCACCAGTACGAAAAATCATGAAATAGAAGTCACCGGCCCAATCATAACAAAACCCGCCGGCATTTGCTTTGTCCCGGTGGAGCATGAAGGCAACAAGCAAGCCAGTGATGAAGAAGTGCAGGCAATCCAGGCGATAGTGAACGAACTGCTTGACGCAAAGTTTTGGCCAGATGAAGATGGTAAACCACGTTTCATTGGCTGGAATGATATTCTTTTTGTGGCTCCTTACAATTATCAGGTCAACAAACTTCGCGCCGTCCTTGGCGAAGAGGCGCACATCGGCAGTGTTGATAAATTTCAGGGAAAAGAAGCGCCCATCGTTATCTTATCCATGTGTGCCTCAGACGCCTCAGAGAGCCCGAGAGGCATCGACTTCCTGTTTTCCAAGAACAGGCTCAATGTTGCCATTTCACGCGCTCAGGCACTGGCTATCGTCGTTGGCAACCCGAAACTTGCAAGCACTCAAGTCAGTAATCTAAAGCAGATGGAATTAGTCAATTTCTTTTGTGAAATAAGCGATGGGTTCTAATGTACCTTTGTGTTCGTGCCTCATGACCACGCCGTAATCCAGCCGGTTCCGAAACCAATAACTTATACCTGCTGTCCCCCGCCAGCCAAGCCACCATAGCCCCCCTCCCTTTGCTTGGTATTACCCAGCCTTCAAGTTTTTTGCCATCAGATGTAAAAAGCGCTTCATTTATTACCCGCATATCCCGTGCATTCAGTTGCAATGCGACAGAATACGACAGTATTGCATTAAGTTGAAAAATCAAATTTCTCTAATTTGGGCATTTTTTTACAGTTGAGGCTGAAAATATGGCAGTAGATGGTATGTGATAAAGTGGGTTTTATCTGTATTAATAAGATACGGAAATCGTTTATAAATTTAGGTTTTGGAGGCGCATATGTCAGAAATGTCTATGAAAAGGGAGCAGGCTGCAAATTACCTCAGGGTATCTAAACGAACCTTGGAAAAATGGGTGGAAAGGGGCACAGGCCCTGCCTATAGGCGAAGCGGTCGGAGGACGTATTATAATAAAGCTGATCTTGATCATTGGATTAAAGAACATCCATTGCCACCATCACCCGAAGACGGTGTCTGGGTTTATCATCCCGTCAATCAGCAGTAACTAAAGATGCATTGCCACCTCAGGGGGCTATAGCGGGCTGCTGAGTGCCTAAGCGTGAGATTATGGAGGCTAGGGGCACCCACACCCCTTAGGGGCCTAGGGGTCTTCTCTGACGCTTTTTTCCAAATGCCGCGTCAGCCCAGACAAGTTAAATACCGCAGGCAAAATTGTCCTGATTCTTGAACATGGCCCACAACCCCAGCGCAAATGTCTACTCTTGTAAAATTTGCTGAGTTCCATTTCCCAAAATCCTGTTAAGGGGTTTGTAGTTTTAACCTTTTTTGGCAGCCCCCATCACTTGGGCGCGACAGGCGTTCAGTTGTCCTATGT
>NVTJ01000006.1 GCA_002401545.1 Alphaproteobacteria bacterium | reverse complement strand
TCAGGACCCTACCGGTGCCTTTGGTTTTGTCGGCAATGCCGGTTCGGCAAAGGTGCAGGGCCTTGAGGTGGAGCTTTTCGCCCGTCCCGATGATCATTGGGATCTGGTCGGTGGTCTGAGCTGGCTGCCCACACGGGAACTGACGGAAGATCAGGTTTCTGATGAAGTGGTTGCTGCGGGGCTGGATGGTGATCTTATTCCGCGTATTCCGGAGGTCACCCTGAATGGAACGGCGCAGTATAATTACGATATTGCCCATCTGGTGGACTGGAGCGGATGGTTGCGCGGGGAATATTCCTTCAAGGGAAGTTCCCGCACGGAATTACGGCCAGGTTCCGTCAATGACCGGCCTCAGAAATCCTTCTCATTGGTGAATTTCCGCGCCGGATTTCGCAATGATGATTTAGAGATGGATATTGTGTTATTCATTGAAAATGCGTTTAATGTCAGAGCTGATCTGTTAATTCAGGCCGCCAATGGTGAACCAACATCAAAAATCACCAATCGCCCCCGGACGATAGGCCTTCAGATTAATAAATCATTCTGATCGTGATATTAACCATTTGAGGCAAAGGCCGGACAATGCTCTGGCCTTTGCCTGTTCTTTATTGACAAAATATGACAGAGGAAATTATGATCAGGTTAGCGCTCATTTTGATGAATATACTGTTGTTTTCGCTGCCGCCAACGGCAATGGCTGAAACCGGCAAACGCAAGATCACCATTTTATATGCGGGGACGGCTTTGCTTGTTCCCGGCGAAAAACCCAGCCAGAATATCTCGATCATAATTGAAGATGGCCGGATATCGGCGATAAGGGATGGTTTTATTACGGCGGAAACCCTGAAAAGCCCAGACAGTAGAGTTTCCTTCATTGACAGACGCCATTCTTTCATTATGCCGGGGTTCATTGATCTCCATGTGCATGTCTCCAGCGGGCCAAAATCTGATCGTTCCCTTACCCTCAAAAAACCGGATTCTTATCTGGTTTTCAAAGCCTACCAGAATGCCCATAAAACCCTGATGGCGGGGTTTACCACCATCCGTGACCTTGGTTCCAGAGGCACATTGATTTTCGGGCTGCGGGATGCCATCAAGGATAATCTGATAGCGGGGCCTAAAATTATTGTTGCGGGCAGTGCGATCACGCCCACAGGCGGGCATGGGGACGTCCATGGTTACCGTGAAGAAATTCTCCATATCATGGATGACGGCAATACCTGTGACGGGGCCGATGATTGCCGCCGCGCCGTCCGCGCCATGGTCAAACGCGGGGCAGATGTGATCAAGGTCACCGCAACCGGCGGCGTGCTGAGTGAAACGGGGACAGGAACCGGGCAGCAATTCACCCAGATCGAGCTTGATACTATTGCCGAAACTGCCCACTGGCTTGGTCGTAAAGTAACGGCCCATGCCCACGAAAAGGCAGGCATAGAAGCCGCTTTGCGTGCGGGGTTTGACTCCATTGAACATGCCATGTGGGCTGATAAAGACACCATGAAACTTTTTAAGAAAACCGGAGCATGGCTGATCCCCACCGCATATCCGATGACATATGTGGGGGATACCCCGGAAAAGATGAAAAAAGGCCCGTTTAAAAATCTGCCGCCGGTGATGATGAAAAAGCTTCTGCGCATTGCCGGACAACCTCAGAAAATGACCCGCCTGGCTCATGAGATGGGGGTTAAGATCGCCTTGGGAACCGATTCCGGTGTCTCTCCCCACGGCGATAATGCTCAGGAATTCATTGAATATGTCGGCATCGGCATGACCCCAATGGAGGCCTTGATGGCGGGAACCGTTAATGCGGCGGAGGCAGGCGGTCTTCTGAACGTTGGCAGACTGGTTCCCGGAATGGCCGCCGATATTGTTGCGATGGCCGGGAACCCGCTTGAAAATATTACTGCGGTTCTGGAACTTAATCTCATTATGCGGGACGGCATTACCTTTAAATCTAGTCAGGAATAGGAAAGCAAACCATGCCTAGCTCACGTATCATAAAATCCGTGTTCACTCTTTTTGTCATTGCCATTGGCTTTGTGCCGCCGGTATTGGCAGAAGGTCAGCGCCTGATTATTGAAGATGTCACCCTTATTGACGGGAAAGGCAATCCCCCGCGCACTCATATGTCAATTGTCATAGAAGGCAGCCGGATTGTGGACATACTTCACGGCAGCGCGAAGAATATTAAAGCCGATCAACGGATCGCAGGCCGGGGAAAATATCTGATGCCGGGGCTTATTGACGCCCATATCCATCTGAAAGGCGCTTATCCGGAAACCATTGATGGCCAAACCGTGATGGCCGGAGACCGCGAAGTTGGCATAAAAACCCTGCATGGCTTTCTCTATTCAGGGGTGACTTCGGTCTATGATTCCGGGAATGCCCCGGATTATATCTTTGGTCTCAGGCGGGACGAACGTGCCGGGAAGATTACAGCGCCGCATATTTTTGCCTCAGGGGCCATTGTCACCTATCCGGGGAGCCACGGCTCGCAATTTGGCGGAGTGCTTATTGATGACTGGCCCGAAGCCAAATCAACTCTGGATGATTATTTGGCCCGTAAACCGGACCTGATGAAGCTCACCTATGAGGAGCGTGGCTGGGGTGCGCGGCCCATGATTCCGCTTCTGCCGCTGGACCTGATGCAGAAAGCCATCGCCTATGCCAATGATCAGGGTGTCAGAACAACGGTACATGCATCCAATGAGTATCGTGCCCGACAGGCTTTATCAGTGGGGATTGATAATCTGTCCCATCCGGTGATTGTCGGCCCGATTACGGATGAATTTGCCCGTACCCTTGCGGCGAAACAAATCCCCATGGTGACAACCCTCACCATTGGCGAGCGTTACAGCCGTCTGGCAGAGCATCCAGAATATCTGGATCAGGCGCTGTATCAGGCAACGCTGACGCCCGATGAAATCAAAAAAATGAAGACCGAAACCAGAAAAGAATATCAGGAACGTGTCTGGACCTGGTGGATGAAAATCATGACCCCCATTGCTCAGGATAATATCCGTAAAGTCCATGAGGCCGGAGGTATTCTGGTGCTTGGCTCCGATCAATCCAGTGGACCAAGCAGCCACCGGGAACTGGAACTTATTGTCGCCTCCGGCATACCGCCGCTTGAAGCCATTCGTATAGGGACATTGAATGCCGCTCGTTTTCTGGGTAAGGACCGGGATATGGGGTCGATCGAAATTGGTAAAATAGCTGACATGGTGCTTCTTGATGCAGACCCCACTGTGGATATTAACAATGCAAAGGCCATATCAGCCGTTTTTAAATCAGGTGTCAGAATTGACCGGAGTCGTCTGGATCTGCCGGTCAATCATAAATAGAATAAAATATTATGACATGTTAGGATAGTCATCCACCATAATAACTGAGATCGAACATTGAATAATATAAAGCAATTTACTATCTATAGCTGTATCGTCTTCATCGCCACTGGCCTCTTGCTGACATCGTTGGCAAATACCCATGCCCAGGTTATTTTGCCGGATTGGGATACCGTAAAGATCAAGACCCATAATCTGGGTCATGGAATTTATATGCTGGAGGGTTTTGGCGGCAATATAGGGGTATCAGCTGGTGAGGACGGTGTCATTCTGGTTGATGACCAATATGCCCCCCTAACGGAAAAAATTCTTGCCGCACTTGATGTGATCAGCAAAAAACCGGTTACTTATGTCATCAACACACATTGGCATGATGATCATACGGGAGGAAACGAAAACCTGGGCAAATCCGGAGCCGTAATTGTAGCCCATGAAAAGACACGGTCCTATCTCCTGGACATACATGCAGAACGATTAAAGCAAAGCCAGACAACGCCAAAGAATATCGGCATTCCGGTTTTAACGTTCAATGATGTGCTGACATTTCATTTTAATGGCCAAACGATCCATGCATTTCATGTCGAACCTGCACATACTGATGGTGATATTATCATTCAATTTGTGGAAGCAAATGTCATTCATACTGGTGATACCTATTTTAATGGCTTTTACCCCTATATTGATGTTGACCATGGGGGATCTATTGATGGCATGATCGATGTTTACGACAAGCTGATCGCAATCTCTGACCCGGAAACCAGAATTATTCCAGGGCATGGTGACATTGCTGACCGAAATGATATGAGAGAATATCAAACTATGCTGAAAACGGTTCGTTCGATCGTGGCTAATGCCATTATCGCAGGCAATCCCATAGATGAATTTATCGCCACTGAACCCTTAAAAGCTCTCGACCCGATTTATGGTAATAATCTTATCAAAGCACCGGACCTGCTGCGTATGCTGTACAAAGATTTACTAAAGAATGGAAATCTCTAAGGTATGAAATTATTGCAAATTTTGTTTCTGATACTCGCGGTCCTTATTCAATTGCAGGTGGTAAATGCATCAGAGACATCGGAAACAGCGCAGATTAACACCGTGATCTATGCCGGGGAAGCCTTGCTGGTTCCTGGCC
This sequence comes from Alphaproteobacteria bacterium, assembly GCA_002401545.1. GTDB lineage: Bacteria > Pseudomonadota > Alphaproteobacteria > Sphingomonadales > Emcibacteraceae > Paremcibacter. Next base: position 36,389 of record NVTJ01000006.1, on the reverse strand, counting down.
AACTTCCAAAAAAAGCGGTGATCATCACAATAGCGGATGGCAGGATTTTAAAAACGCAATCCAATCAACCAAAGCCTGTGCCATCTGGTTTAGATACGAACAATGTGCCAGCCTTCATTGATCTGAGCTGTTGTTTTGTCATGCCGGGTTTTATTGATGTGCAGACACATCTGCAATCCGGACCCGGTTCTCCGCCCTGGCATGTCAGAATGACCGAATTGACAGACGCAGACTTCACTCTGAAAGTCATGATCAATGCCCGCAACACGCTACAGGCTGGATTTACCAGCATTCGGGATATGGGCCATTCTGGTCGTTCGGTATTCTCGGTACATGACGCTATTGAAAAAGGGCGGATTGAAGGACCACGTATGCAGGTTGCCGGTGAGGTGATCCGGCCAACTGGTGGTGAATTGCGCAGTTGGCTGCGGCCAGAGATAGAGCCTTTATATCAGGTTTCTGCCGTATGCGATGGTCCCTATGATTGCAAGCGTGCTGTCCGGGCGCAAGCCGCGCAGGGGGCCACCACCATAAAAGTGGTAACAAAACAGGATTTAGGACCTCATTCGACGTCCCAATTCGATTTGATGGAACTTATTGCCATCAGGGAAGCTGGACATGATCTGGGCTTGAAGGTTACAGCATCAGCCTTTTCCACTCCCTCCATAAATTTGCCGCTGAAGGCCGGTTTTGATGGTGTCGTTCACGGAACGTATGTCGATGACGAGACATTGAAGCTATTCCACAATAAAGACGCTATTTACATTCCGACGCTTCTTGCCGCAAGGGTGGTACGGGAAATGGCCGAAAACGCCGCCCTGTCGGTAAGCGATGCCTGGCGCAAAGAAAATATGGCGATTTATCATGGTATGGTCGGCAGTTTTCGCCGTGCGCTGAAGGCCGGAGTTAAAATAGCCTTCGGTACCGATGCCGGTTGGCGGCCCCACGGCGGCAATGCCGAACAGATGGTCCAGATGGTAGAGCTGGGCATGTCACCGGGTGAAGTGCTAAATTCGGCCACTCTGACCGCTGCGGCGGCAATGGGCTGGGATGATAAGGTCGGTTCATTGATCGCCGGGAAATTTGCTGATATTGTCGCCACACGAATAAGTCCGCTCGACGATATCAACACGGTAATGTCGCCGGTTTTTGTCATGAAAAATGGTAAAACCATTCGGCAGGAAATCCCGCAATGACCATCTCCCCCCTGGCCGCAATATTTGGTTCCCTGCTGGCCCTAATCCTGTTTTCAATCTCTTCTGCAGCACAATCATCTGAATTACCCGTTTCTTTTACAGCCGAATTGTCCCTTGAAAGGCCCAGAATACTTCAGGGCCCAACCGTTAACCTATCGGGAAAAGCGGTAGCCTATATCTCCAATAATCCCGATGATAACACGCAAATAAAAGCCTATAAACCCGCTGGAATATTATCTGTTTGGTCACAAGAACAAACGATCCGGTTTGATGCCGTTGCGCAGGCCTATGACCCCGTCTGGTCTGCAGACGGGGAAAAGCTCGCTGTCTTTAGCGGCTTTGGCCAAGCGCGTTCATTACGGCTGTTCACGCCTGCCAAACAAAGCACAGGTTCTTTCAGCATAAGAATTCCCGGGGAAAAGTCCCGCAAAAGTGCCTTGCATTTCAAACCCGTCTGGCTGCCCAACAGCGAAATATTATTGATTGCCGAAGCAGAATTCCATGATCCGGTAACGCCGCAAAACACGCCTTACAGTCTGTCATCCAACACCGCAGCCCCGATTTTCGACAGGCATTTCCGCGATGACACTCTTTGGAAGCTGATCAGCATAAATGCCGTAACCGGAAAAACCCGGCAAATTACATCCCCGATGCCATTGCGCCATATGGAAGTTTCACCAGACGGCAGCGTAATCTTTATTAGTGTCGCAGACATCAGCCAGAAAGGGCAATTCATGGGCGACACCTATATGCGCCCTCTAAAATATTTTCTACTGCCGGTAAAAGGAGGTAAACCGAAATATCTCAACCTGCAGGGCATCTCAAGTCCAACATGGGACGGGTCAAAGAATATTTTATTTCGGCAATCCGGTCTTTTGAAACGCTATAACATTAAAACCGGAAAGATTGATCTGGTCACGGGGGATGCCACAGATTCTGTCGAAGGCTATGTTGCCTCAGAAAAATTTATCGCCGTCTGGCATAAGCTTCTGTCCGGGGAGGGCGGTGAATATTTAATTCCCCCACCTGTGCCCACACGGGTTTCCCTGTTCAATCGTGCGAACGGGCAACATACGATCATATTACAAACAGACGAGAACCACGAACTTTTAAAGGCTTTCTGGACCAAAAATGGCCAACAGCTCGTCATGCATAGCCGTAACATGGATACGCTGTCGGAAGAAATCTCGCTCTGCGATCCTGATAAAGGCACCTGCAAAAAGCTGTTCTCAGGGCAAGTCTCCCTGAGTTTGTCTGGCGCAGGCATGATGGGCGACATGATCGCTTTTAGCAGTGAAAATGCGACAGGACATGTCGGTATTTCGACCATAGACCTCCAGAGCGGTAAAATTTCCGGGATTTATGCTGCTGACTTCCGTGCCCGATATTCCCGTTTCGTCCGTCCTCAGATTCTGGCATTCACAGATGCGAAGGGGCAGAAACGCCGCGCACTCATCTATTTGCCGCCCAAACATCAGCCCGATGTTGCAATGAATATGATTGTCACCGCCTATGGCCGTCTGACAGACAGGGCTAACAGGTTCCAATCCGAAGCCCAGATGCATGTTGCCCGTGGCTATGCCTATCTGATGCCGGATGTCTTTGTCTATCGGCATCGTCTGGATAAGGCCTATCTTGAAACCATTCCCGCAGCGGTTAAGGCCGCAAGGGATCAGTTTGGTATGAAGGGAAAAACCGGGTTTTATGGTGGCAGTCTGGGGGGCTTTGCCGGACTGACCCTGATGACTAAAAATAAGGTCATTGATGCCGCCGCACTGCGGGCGGCTCCTTCTGAATTTGCCCTTAGTTGGGCAACGGGCAAGGACAGGGATGCAGATCTTCTGACATTCCTGATGTCAGGAAAAACCCCCTTTGATGATAAAGCGGCCTATGATGTAAATTCACCATTATGGTTTGCGGACCATGTATCATCCCCGTTACTGCTGCTTCACGGCGATCAGGATATGCAGGTGCCGGTCGAACAGGGAATATGGATGTATCAGTCTCTTCGGCGGCTGGGGAAAGATGTTGAACTTAGAATCTATCCCGGTGCCGACCATAGTATTACCCGCGCAAACCGGAAGTATTATCTTGATTACTACAACCGGATTTTTCGCTGGTGGGAAGTCAAACTCGGACCTACCAGAAAAAGCATAGGCTCTCAGCAATGAAAATATTCGTCTTTACGCTTGGCATTATTTACCTCCTGGCAGCAGGTATGCCAGCCTCGGCAGAAACGGGGCTCACGCTCATTCACACAGGAACCCTGCTTGCGGTGCCCGGTAAACAACCGACCACAAAGCAAACCATCATCCTGCGTGGCCACCATATCGAAGATATTCGCAGCGGTTATCTGACCCCATCGGACCTGGGTGAAAAATCCGCCCGGGTGATAGATTTAAAGGACAGCTTTGTCATGCCTGGCATGATTGATACACATGTCCACCTCACCACATCCAACAGGCCGATGGATGGGGAAAATACAGTCACATCAACTGAATCCGACCTCACAATACTTGCCGCCATCAATGCCAAAAAAATAGTAGAGGCCGGATTTACCACGGTAATGGATATGGGCACCGGACGCCGGGCTCATGAGCGGGCGATATATGCCACCAGGGATTTTATCGCCAGCGGTAATATCCCGGGGCCGGATATTCTGGCGGCGGGCAGTCCTATTTCAGCGACCGGCTATTCACGTACCGGGCGGTTTCGGGATGATGTGGAGAATATCATCGGACCGCAGGGCGTCTGCCACAGCCCGGATTCATGTCGCTACCGGGTTCGGGAACAGATCAAGCGCGGCGCGGATTTTATCAATGTCTATAACAGCGGCAGTCTGCTGGCCAAAAATTCACCGGCACAGACCTTTTCTGATGCAGAACTGGCCGCCATTGCCGATACCGCGAGGATGCTGGGTCGCGTCGTTGTAGCCGATGGCGGGAATTCAAAATCAAGTGCCGCCGGGATCAACAAGGCGATTAAGGCCGGTTTTTCAATCATTGATACCGTCACCTATCCCGATGATCAGACCTTTAAACTGCTCAAGAAACATGGTGGATATTTTGCGCCGCATTTATATGCCCTTATTGCCGCTGTTGGCGATACGCCTGAGACGCTGGAACAGGGGACCATGGGATGGCTTCCCCGCCCCGTTCTTGAGCAGCTTTATAAGCTCAAGGCCGAGACCCCCTCGGCTATCATCGGATATAGAGCAGGGGCAACGCTTATCCTGTCATCGGATTCCGGTGTATTCCCGCACGGGGACAATGCGCATGAACTTGTCACTTATGTTGATTTGGGTATCAGCGCAATGGACACATTGAAAGCGGCAACGGTAAATGCCGCTAAAGCGTACCGGATATATCACCGAACAGGGAGTTTGGAGGCGGGGAAGGAAGCTGATATTATTGCCATGAGAGAAAACCCGCTCGACAATATAAAAACGGTGCTTGATCCGATCTTTGTTATGAGCGACGGTCACATTCACCGCTGGAAGAATAATGGCAACCCTCAATGAACAGCGCAATGAAGCCCTCTCCTGGCACCATAGTGGCTTGCTGGAGAAGGCTGAGTCCGCTTATCACCATATCCTGAAGCAATATCCAAAAGACGGGGAAACCTGGCACTATCTGGCTGTGCTATGCGGACAGACGGAGTGCCATAGCCAGGTCATAATATATTGTGACCGGGCACTTGAATGCGGTTATCAATCGCCCGCTCTTTTGTTCAACAAGGCGCGCGCGTTTGACATTATGGACGATCCGGCTGCTGCTGCTGACGCCGCCGAAATGGGGCTGTTGCTTGAACCGGATGATATTGAATTAACCTTTGATTTGATTGATTTCCTGAAATCGGAAGGCAGAGAAGGCAATATCCTGCTGGCGCTCAAACATCTAGCCGCCAATACCCCCGCCAATGCCGCCATTCATACTGAACTTGGCAATAGCGCCAGCCGACTGGGGGATATTGACACAGCCGAAGCGGCCTTTCAGAAGGTCGTAGAAATTACGCCGACAGATGCCCGTGCCTGGGCAAACCTTGCAACATTTTTCCATATGTCGGGTGAGGCGGCAAAGGCTGAGGCATCCACAAGAAGGGCGATTGCGCTCGACTCCAAATTATTTGAAAGCTATTTTCTGCTCGCAGAATTAGGTAAACAGGATAAGGAAATCTTCCATCTCACAACAACCCCGGAAGGGGCAGCCTCCGCTCATATGCAATTTGCCGCTGCCAGCATATCCGGGGAAACCGGCCTATCATTTCGCCATTACGCAGAAGGCAACCGGATTGTAAGGTCGTCGTTCCAATATAATGTCGCAACAGATGAAAATAATATGCGGCTGCTTGCATCGTTAATTACAGACGGAGACGCTGCCTTTCCCCCCATTGACCAATCTGATAAAGTCGCGCCTGTCCCCATATTCATTGTTGGCATGCCCCGGTCAGGCTCGACACTTCTGGAGCAAATACTGGCCAGTCATTCTGATATTGGCACCGCCGGAGAATTGGTTTGGCTGCAACGCTTCATCCGGTCGGCCCTTGATCAACACAAGCTGGCGTTTCCACTGGGGCTTGTCCGCCTGAATGAACAGGCGCTGACCGATATACGGGCAAAATATATGGCGGTGCTACAGGACCACAGCCAGTGCAAAAGCGGGACCTCTTTTGTGATTGACAAGCTGCCCGCCAACTTTCTCTATATTCCTCTTATCGCCAAGATTTTTCCTGCATCGCCGATCATTGTCAGTGCGCGTGACAGTCTGGAGACTTGCTGGTCCTGCTACACACATCTGTTTTCCGGGCCACAGTTTTTTGCCTATGACATGGAAGAACTGGCCAGATACTGCAAGGCCTGTAACAGACTGATAACCCATTACCGCGCCGCAGGCCTTAAAACCCTTTATACGGCCGAATATGAGAAACTGGTTGAGAACCCTGCCCGGGAAATTGCAAAACTCCTCAATCATTGCGGTCTGGAAATGGAGACACAATGTCTCAACCCCGAACGCGCGCAAAGACTGGTGCAAACGGCCAGTTCCTTGCAGGTACGCGCCCCCATCCTTGAGAGGTCTGAGAAAAAAACGGACCGCTATATTGACTATATCGGCCCGCTTGTTCGCGCCCTGAAAGCTTAGGGTCAGGGCCCTAGAAACGATACCCTGCTTTGACGCCCACCGTTCTGGGCCGGGAGGTGAAGAAGGCCAGGATATTGGTCACTTCGTTAATGGCGTCATTTTGCGTCCGTTTATCAAACACATTGTTGGCATAGACCGAGAATCTCCATTTGTCATTTTCCAGTCCAAAGCGAAGATTGACAAGGGTATAGGAATCAAGCGCAACATTGAAGGGATTGCGTCGGCCGGTGATGCGCGTGTTTGAGCCGTCGGTATAGGCAAGATCGCTCCTGATAAAGGCGCTGAAATCAGAAAATACAACCCAGTTATACTGGGCAGAAATACTGCCGGTCCATTTGGGGACATTGTTGATTCTGTCACCGTCAAGACCATCCTGGGCCAGCGGGGCGTTCTGGGTCAGCCGGGCATTGGTCCAGCCCAGGGCACCTGTGATATCAAGTCCCTCGACCGGGCGCGCGAAAACCTCAAGTTCGAACCCGTCAACCTGTGCCTTACCTGCGTTGGTAAAGAATTCAATACCCCCCACTTCACTCACGGTTTCAAGCTGCAGGTCTGACCAGCGAATGGTATATACGGTGGCATTGATGGTTAAACGATCGTCAAACCAGCTGGTCTTGGCGCCTATTTCATAATTCCACAATGTGTCTGAGCCAAAAGTTTCCGGCACGCTGAATATGGCCCCGAAGGCATTCAGATTAAGGCCGCCCCGCCGAAATCCCTCAGAAACTGTGGCATAAACCATGTGATCTTCGGTAATATTATAGGATGTATTGAACTTCATGATGAAGGTGTTTTCCCCGCCTGTCTTGGTTGGTTCGGGACCCGCAGGAGGGCCAAAGAAGGGAACCAGCGCGTTTTCATCGGTGACAAAGTCAAACTCGGCATAGCGCGCACCAAAGGTGAAATTCCATTTCGGCGTTATATCATAACTTGCTTCGCCAAAAATGGCTACCTCATCAAACTGGCGTTTCCTTTGAACAACCAAAATCTCAAAGGAGGACCCGTCAACCAGCCCGTCATCGTTAACGCTTAATACATCCGATGAGGAATTGAGACGCTCTTCCTGATAGAACAGACCGGTCAGGATTTGGAAGGGGCCGTCAAAATTCGAATTGAAGCGTACTTCGTTTGACCAGATCTTCCGGCTTTCGGGGAAGCTTGAGATCGCTTTGATTGGCACTCCAAAGAAAAGCAGAATGGGTGTGGAGTCAAAATTAAACTTGATATCACGGTCGTAATAGTTGCTGGTAGCCACAATATTTCCCAAATCGAAGGAATAATCCACGGTCAGTGAATAAATACGTGGATCATCTGTCCGGTTGTTAACCGTAAAATCACTATTTTGCAGATCATTGTTAATATTGAACGGCATTTCACCCGGAAAGACCAAAGCAGCGTCGCCCACACGGTTAAACCGGGAGCCGTCACCAATTTCCTGATTCTGGAACATGGCGGTAGCGGTTATTTTGAGATTCTCTGTGGGCTTGAACAGCGCAGTAAGACGGGCACCCGTTGTATTTTCATCATTGATGTTATTGTTGCCCAGGCGTATATTATCAATATAACCGCTGTTATTTACATGCCATGCAGCAATGCGCAGGCCAAACTTATCCTTGACAACCGGGATATTGACAAAGCCGTTGGCCTCAAAATTATCGCCGCCGTTACGCGTATTGCTATAGCTGGCCTCCGCCCCCGCGCCAATATCTTCCAGGTCAGGTTTGGCCGTAATGATTCGAACCGTCCCCCCCAAAGCACTTGCCCCGTAAAGCGTGCCTTGCGGCCCCCGGAGAATTTCGACCCGCTCTATATCAAACAGTTTAATGTCAACATTGCGCCCGCCACCTTCACCGTCATTAAAGGCGGTGACATTAGTTTCATCAAAATAAACGGCTGTGGTGGCCGACCCGGTTGATACAAGTCCGCGGGTCACGATGGTCTTTTCGCCCGGACCCAGGTCCTTGAAGGTAATCCCTGGCACCAGCCTGACCCAGTCTTCAAACTCCTGAATACCTGCATCCCTCAGCGTTTCGGAGGTCAGGGCCCGGATACTGGTCGAAATTTCCTGTATGGATTGCCCGCCGCGCTTGCTTGCCGTGACCACTATTTCATCGAAAGAACTATTTTTATTATCTGCCGCATCCGCCGCGGATGCATCATCATCAATAACAAGATTACTTTCGTATTCCTCAATTGTCGTATAAGAAATCGCCTGAAGGCCTGATTTGATCGACCCCGGCAGTCCAACGGCAATCATATTGCCGTTAATACGGCGGTAACTCAGGCCAGACCCGCGCAAAATCAACCTTAGCGCCTCTTCTTCTGTGTAGCTCCCTTCAACCACATCCGTTTTAATATCTGAGGCTTCATCAGAAGAAACAGCGATCTGCACCCCAAATTGTCGACCTAGTTTACTCAACGCGCGGTCCAGGGGCTGGGCATCAATTTTGATGTTTATTCTATCATTCTGACTGGCTGTTGCGGATRTTACTGAAGCATTAGTCATTGCAAACATCAACGCTATGCAGCTTACTGTATGTTTTAAGTGCATTCTATATTCTCCCTTATATTTTTGGACGTGACCAATATTACAGCCACGCGCCGTCAACAATTATACCTGGTACTAATGGAAGAGGGCATTTGACCTGAAACGGGGTACATATATCTAAAAATATTTTATTTTAATCTCCCATGTTTTCCCGGAGTTTTTATTGCAAATATGAATTTAGTACCCCTTAAGATCAAAAAAACAGTCTTTAATCTATATATTGGGTAACAATAGYCGGTATACTTTAATCAGCATGCCATAATTCCCTCTTTCTTGTCAGGAAACAGATGCACCGAGTGCCATTATATCAGAAAGACAGACGCAAGCCGGCAAAGGAAATTGCCCGTGTGCTGACTGATTTTGCGCCAAGGCTCTATGGTTTTCTTATTTACCGGCTGGGTAATAAAGAGGATGCACAGGATTTGGCTCAGGAGGCGTATCTGCGCCTTTTGCGTGTGCATGAAAATAAAATTATTGAAAAACCTGAATCTTACCTCTTTAGAATAGCGTCGAATCTGGTTAATGAATTCGCTATGCAAAAACGCAGAACACCCCATATTGTAGAAATAGATTCATTGGAAATTTCCGATGACAGAGGGGATGGCTATTCCCTTGAACGCAGTTTGGAACACCGTGCGGCCATAAGGCAATTAGAGGAAATTTTAGAAGACTTGCCTCCTTTGTACCGGGCCGTTCTTCTCTTAAAGAAAAGAGAAGGATTTAGCCGGGAAGAAATTGCTGAAAAATTAGGAATTTCCGTCCATACTGTAAAAAAATATCTGGCCCGCGCGGCTGCATATTGTCGTGAAAAATGGACGGAATAAACGCCATGACCTTATATAAAAAACAAAATAAGCAGATTATCCAGCAAGCGGCACAATGGGCAGAAGAACTCGACCACGGCATCTTATCCAAGACACAACGCAGAGAGCTTGCCGCGTGGCTTTTAAAGTCCCCGGATCATGTTCATGAGCTACTTTTGGCAACGGCTATTTTTGAATCATGGCAAGAAGCAGCGCAAGAAAAGTCGCCTTCTATTGAAGCCCTGCTTGCACAAAAAGCACCTGAAGTCATCCCCTTATTAGGCACTGCCCGGCAAACTTATTCATCTGGCCGAAATCATATGGCTTTCTGGCGAAATCCACAGATGATAGCCGCCAGTATAGCTGTGTTCTGTGTCTTTTTTGCTGCGGCGCTCTATATAAATGGAACATACTTTCAGAAACCGGGCCATGCCCGGATATATACAACAATTATTGGAGAACAACGCAGTCTGCCGTTGGAGGATGGCTCGGTTGTTCATATGAATACAGCTACAAAAATTCAGATTGTTTTTACAGAAAATTCCCGGAAAATTGAATTAATGGCGGGTGAGGCACTATTTCATGTGGCACATGATCCGTCACGCCCTTTCCGTGTTTATTCGGATAATACGCTGGCCGAGGCTCTGGGAACAACATTCAATGTTTACAGGCAAAATGATCAAACCACCATTTCAGTCGTAGAAGGAAAAGTTGCCGTTGAAAAACGTGAAAGCAAGTCATCGCCCTTTCACGCCAGGAATAACATGCGATTAACACTTTCCACTGGTGAACGTGCCGCCGTACCAAATGAAGGGGGCATAAAGAAAACCCGAATAGAAAATATGAAAAAAGTAACCTCCTGGCGTATCAGACAATTGGTTTTTGAACGCGAAATGCTTTCTACAATTATTCAGGAGTATAATAGATATAACAAGCTACAAATTTATGTCTATGACCCGGAGCTGGCACAAACAAAATTCACTGGCGTTTTTGATGCAGATGATCCTGAATCATTAATACAATTTCTTGAACAAACTGCTGGTATAGTTTCAAATCGCGTGTCTTCACGGGAAATACATTTATATAAAAAGACGAAAAATCTCGATCTTTAATAGAAAAATAAACCCGAATGAATTTGCCTAAAATAAGAAAAACATTATAATAGATATGCTCATTAATGACTATAATCGGGATGAAATACGTGAAAAGAAGGTTACATTATCTTCCTTTCTTACTGCTAATATATCTTACGCCTCTTGTTAATGCCAATGAACCACTCAAAGCCACTGGTAAAGTTTATTGGACCGAGAAGAAATTAGGAAAGATTATTCTCAAAGCAGACAAAGCGGCCATGCGAAAAAAATGGAACCGCGCTATTCGGTACGGCGAAGAAATGCTTTTAGGAAGCCATGCCCTCGACCATCATAACGATCACAGGTATATTAACCTCCTAAAAAACCTTAATAAATATTACGATAATGCTGGTCGAATTCAGGAAATTCCAGGGCGTATAGAAAAGGCTTATATATCATCCCGTAAATATCTTGGTGTGGCACATAATACAACTATAGAAAGCCGCAACCTTTATTATAAAATAATTATCTTCAACAAGGATTATCAGCGCGCAATCCCCCTTATTTTGGAAAATATTTCAATTTTAGGAAAAAGTGTAGAAGATAGATACCGGCTGTCTCAATATTACAGACAACTTTATTCCCTGTATGGGTTAACCCGACAACTGGAAAAAGAGGAAGAAACTCTTCTCAAACTCCTTACACTGGATAGACAGCTATATGGATATGATGATCAGAATAATGCTAAAATAATTCTCAGTCTGGCTAAAAATTACTGCCTTCAAAAAAAATTAGATGCGTTCGAAAAAATTGTACAGACGTATAATTTACTATATTTCTGTCAATAGAGTTTTTGCTGTTTCAATCTTTTTCGGCCTGTGGCTCTCATCCAGTGCCACAAAAACAAAGTCGCCCTCTGTTACCTTGATTTCATTATCGTGGCCGCGCCGCAGAACGGTGACTTCAATATGCAGGGTGATAGAGGTGGTGCCGACTTTCACTATATCCGTATAGACACTCAGCCAGTCACCGGGCAGGACAGGCTGGTGGAAATTCAGACCCTCAATGGCCACCGTTGCCACCGGACCATCGCAGAAACGTATGGCTTCACCACCACCGGCCAAATCCATCTGGGATAATATCCAGCCACCGAAAATATGGCCGTTGGCATTGAGATCTGCCTGCATGGGAACCGTTCTGACAGAGGGTTGACGGTCACTGTAAGGAATGATTTTATTCATGGTAAATCCTGTATTTCAAGTAGTTATATATTCCGGCCCATCCAGATAACCCGACCCAATATATCCAGGTCAGCGGGCTGGCAGCCGTCCCAGCTTTCATAAAAACCATTGTCGCTCTTGATGGTGCATAATTTTGTAACCGGGTTAAGGGAAATTCGCTTTACCAAAATCATGTCATCATTTCTCAGCACGTATATGCCGTCATTTTTCAGGGATGTCAGGGTCATATCAACCAGAATGTGATCGCCATCATAGAGGGTGGGATTCATGGAATCTCCCGATACGGTGATGACCGCCAAATCATTCGCCGTGGCATTGGAACTGCTTCTGATCCAGCTTTTTTTAAAGGCCAGCTTATTGGCAATTTCATTATTATCCACCACCGACCCCGCGCCTGCGGCGGCCTCAATATCATAAACATTGACCAGAACATACTCTTCCTCGAAGTCATTTTCCAGAATATGAGCCAGATTATGGGCCAGATTATGTGACTGTTCCTGTCCGGGGTTGGGAAAATTATCGGGCGAGCCAAAATAATCCAGTGAAATATTGAAATGATCAATAATTTTCCCCATATCATCATCCCTGAGACATTTGGGAACGCCACGTTTGATGAATTGCTGCATATAGGCATGATTCCTGCCGATTAATGCCGATATGGAGGCATAGTCATCGCGGGAACTGGTGCGGATAAGATGATCCAGCTTTTGCCTTAACCTGACATAGTATCTGTTGTAGTCCATCTCTTGTTCCAGAGTAAATTTAAATCTAAAATAGGACTATATCATACTATAATATTCCTAGACAAGAGATAAAACCCCCATTACCGGCTATGAACAACCGTTTGTTGCCCCGCAAGTATCACATTTAAGGCAGGTGCCGTTGCGGACCATGGTAAAGTTACCACATTCGCCGCAGGCATCCCCTTCATATCCTTTAATTCTGGCTTCCATGGCCCGGGATGCGCGAATATCCCGTTTGCTGACAGTGGTGGTTATACTGCCGGCCACGGCCGTTTTTGTTTCATAAACGGTTTCCTGATTAACGTCGCGGGCCTCCGTACCGGTTTTGGATTTTCCTGTTGTATTGAGAACATAGAGATTGCTCTTGCGCACGTAGCCGGTGCTGGCATAGGAGATCACCCGGTCCAGCGCTTCACGGGTTGATTCGGCTGGGGATGAGTCTTTCTCGCCCCGGCCTATGGTATCCGGCGCAAGGTCGTCCGTATTGACATGGGCCAGATCCTTGCGGTCCAGATAAGATACCGCCAACTCGCGGAAGATATAATCAAGCACGGATGTGGCCATTTTAATGGCGTCATTGCCAACAACCTGTCCTGAGGGTTCGAAGCGGGTGAAGGTGAAGGCATCGACAAATTCCTCCAGCGGTACGCCGTACTGAAGGCCGATGGACAGGGCGATGGCAAAATTATTCATCAAACTGCGGAAAGCGGCGCCTTCCTTATGCATGTCGAGAAATATTTCACCGAGGGTGCCGTCATCATATTCCCCAGTACGCAGGTAAATTTTATGGCCGCCAACGGATGCTTTTTGGGTGTAGCCCTTGCGGCGGCCCGGTAATCTGCGCCGTTCGGAATGCATAATGATTTTCTCAACGATCCGTTCGGCAACAACCTTGGTCTTTTCGGGCAGGGAAATTTCTTCTTCCAGATCATCCACATCAAGCAAGGCCGCACTGAGCGGTTGGCTGAGTTTTGACCCGTCCCGGTACAGGGCATTGGCCTTGAGACCAAGCCGCCATGATTTCAGGTAGGTTTCCTTGCAGTCCTCAGTGGTGGCCGAGGCCGGCATATTGACGGTCTTTGAAATGGCCCCCGAAATGAATGGCTGGGCAGCGGCCATCATCAGAATGTGGCTGTCAACGGACAGGAACCGCTTGCCGGTTTTGCCGCAAGGGTTGGCACAATCAAAAATTGGCAGATGCTTATCCTTCAGGTGGGGGGCGCCTTCCAGCGTCATGGCACCGGAACAATAAAGATTCGCGGCATCAATATCCGCCTTGCTGAAGCCCAGGGCATCCAGCATGTTGAAATTCAGGTCACTCAACTGTTCTTTGCTGAAGCCCAGCACATCAAGGCAGAATTCTGTACCCAAAGTCCATTGATTGAAGGTAAAGGTAATATCATAAGCGGTTTCAAGGGCTTGTTCCAGCGCATCAAGCTGTGCGCGGGAAAATCCCTTGGTTTTGAGGTCTTCGTGATTGATGGCCGGGGCATCCTTCAGCGTACCATGACCGACGGCATATTTTGCAATTTCATYAATCTGTTTTGGGCTGTAACCAATATTTTTCAGCGCTTCCGGCACCATGCGGTTGATAATTTTGAAATAGCCGCCGCCGGCGAGTTTTTTGAATTTAACCAGGGCGAAATCAGGCTCTATCCCCGTTGTATCGCAATCCATAACCAGGCCGATCGTACCCGTGGGCGCGATTACAGTTGTCTGGGCATTGCGGTATCCGTGCTGAAGGCCAAGTTCCAGCGCCTTGTCCCATGCCATACCCGCCGCAACGGCAAGGCGCGGGAAAGGACAGTTGACAATATCCAGAGGCATGGGGAGGGTGGACAGTGCCTCGAAGCCCTGTGCCTCACCCAGAGCCGCATTACGGTGATTGCGGATAACCCGCTGCATATGATTCCTGTTTTTATCGTAACCGGCAAAAGCCCCGAGTTCAGCGGCCATTTCTGCAGAGGTGGCATAGGCAACACCGGTCATCAGGGCCGATATTGCGCCGCACAGGGCACGGCCTTCATCGCTGTCATAGGACAGGCTGGAGGCCATGATAAAGCTGCCTATATTGGCAAATCCCAAGCCCAAGGTGCGGAAATCGTAACTCAATTGGGCGATCTGCTTTGATGGAAACTGGGCCATCATCACTGAAACTTCAAGAACAACCGTCCAGATTCGGACCGCATGTTCAAAGTTGTCAATTTCAAATTCACCGTCTTTTGCGCGGAATTTCATCAGGTTGAGCGAGGCAAGGTTGCAGGCCGTATCGTCCAGAAACATATATTCCGAACAGGGGTTGGACCCGCGTATTGCACCGGATTCCGGGCAGGTGTGCCAGTCGTTGATGGTGGTATGGAACTGCAGGCCCGGATCCGCGCACTGCCAGGCCGCCAGCCCGATTTCATCCCATAATTCAGCCGCAGGCAGGGTTTTGGTTATGCTGCCATCCGTCCGGCTTTTAAGGGTCCAGTCACTGTCATTCAGCACAGCTTCCATGAAGTCATCGGTAACCCGCACGGTGTTATTGGAGTTCTGACCGGATACAGTGACATAGGCTTCTGAATCCCAGTCGGTATCATAGGTCTCAAATTCAATCTGGCTGTATCCCTGTGTGGCGAACTGGATCACCCGCTGGCTGATGGCTTCCGGCACCAGAGAATTACGTGCGGCAAGAAGAGCCACCTTAAGATGGCGATTGGTTTTGGGATCAAAGCGGTCTTTTTCGGAAATATCTTTCTCAAAGCAGGCCTTCATGACGTCCTTCATATGTTTTTTGGTAACTTGGGAACCGACCACAAGAGCGGCGACTTTTTGTTCTTCAACCACTTTCCATTTGATAAAATCCACCACATCAGGATGGTCCACATCCACGATGACCATCTTTGCGGCCCGTCGTGTGGTGCCACCGGATTTGATGGCACCCGCTGCCCGGTCGCCGATTTTAAGGAAGCTCATCAATCCTGATGAACTGCCGCCGCCGGAAAGACGTTCCCCGAGGCCCCGGATATGGGAAAAGTTGCTGCCCGTACCGGAGCCATATTTGAACAGGCGGGCTTCCCTTGTCCAAAGGTCCATAATGCCGCCCTCATTCACCAGGTCATCCGTAACGCCCTGAATGAAGCAGGCATGGGGTTGAGGATGTTCGTAAGAGGATTTTGATTTGGTCAGCTTGCCACTTTCATGGTCCACATAATGATGTCCCTGCGCGGGGCCATCAATACCATACGCCCAGTTCAGGCCGGTATTAAACCATTGAGGGGAGTTGGGGGCACACATCTGGCTGGCAAGCATGTAACGTAATTCATCGAAAAAAGTCCGGGCGTCGGATTCTGCTGAAAAGTAACCACCTTTCCAGCCCCAATAGGTCCAGGTTCCCGCCAGGCGGTCAAATATCTGCCTTGCACTGGTTTCTGGCCCGTAGCGATCATCCTTGGCGATTTTCCTGAGCGCGGCCTCATCAGTTTGTTTGCGCCATAACCAGCTTGGGATATTTTTTTCTTCAAGATTCTTCAGGCATTTGGGAACACCATCTTTTCTGAAATACTTCTGTGCGAGGATATCTGCCGCAACCTGGCTCCATGCCGCCGGAACTTCGAATCCCTTTAGCTCGAACACAGTGGTCCCATCCGGATTTCGAATTTCACTGTCGGCTGTTCTGAATTCGATTCCGTGATAGGGTGACTGGTTGGCTGACGTAAAACGGCGGTTAATCCTCATACTATTGTCCCTCTAACAATTATTTTCTTATGGTTAATTGACTGAGGGGCAGCTTATAATAATAAATAGTCAAGAAATAGCTTTTTTTTCATATATATTGTAGGTAGGCGGGCTTGACTTTGCTATATGTTGTGTTCTCTATGAGTCGAGATGAATAATTTCTATAGGGCTAATTTTGTTAATAAATTAACTGTTTTGAACAATTAGGAAATGAGACTGCCCTAAAAATAGCCGGGAAATGTTTTAGGGTTGTTATGGTCGCGCCCACGGGGTATAGAAAACAGGTATGTTTGATCTATTTTATTCAGGAAATTAAAGATGGTGGCTTTTATCAGGCTGATTTGCGGATGGTGGTACGGTGCCACTATCGGAACCCGTGTTCATACTTTTTTTAAAGGGGAAAAGGTGGGCGAGGATGTTCAGGGTAATGTCTATTATCAGGCAAAGAAAGGCCCCAAACGCTGGGTCATTTTTAAAACTGATATTGAGGCTTCCAAAATTCCGCCGGAGTGGCATATGTGGCTGCATCATACGGTGGATTACACCCCGCTGGAGCATAAGCCGGACCGCAAGGAATGGGAAAAAAACCTTGAACCAAATATGACCGGCACGATCAAGGCCTATTATCCCAGGGGCAGCCTGAATGAAGGTGGTCAGCGTAACAGAACCAGCGGTGATTACGAAGCATGGGTCCCTTGAACTTAAAGGCAGAGCAGATATGAAAAATAATATAGTTGAAACTCTGACAGGGGCGTTCGTGTTGGTTATTGCCGGGGGGTTTCTGTATTTTGCCTTTAGTCATGCCAATATTTCCGCCAATGGCGGCAAAAGCTACATTGTCAAATTTGACAAGGTTGACGGGCTGTCCGTTGGCGGTGATGTGAAAATCAGTGGCATCAAGGTTGGGTCAATTATCAGCCAGCATCTGGATAAAGAGACATTTGAGGCTGTTGTTGAAATCAGTATCGACCCTGCGATAATCATAAGCGAAAGTACATTTGCCAAAATCACGTCCGAGGGATTGCTCGGCGGCAATTATCTTGTTCTTGATCCGGGAGATGATGAGGATGAAATCCTGGAAGAGGGGGATGAAATTACCAATACCCAGGGGGCCGTGGACTTTCTTGGTCTGTTGGATAAATTTGCCGGTTCAGGTAAAAGCGACGAAAAATAATGAACTTTCGGGTTAAAGCACTCGCTATTTCAAGCCTGATTTTATGTGCCGTTCCTCAGGCTCTTGCGCAGCAACATGAAACATTAACGCCAGCGGGAGATGTTCCCGTTGTTGTACTGGCGGCACTGGACAAGATCACCACACAATTATCAACCATTGAAATCAGACAGAACCAGACGGTTCGTTTCGGCACCCTTGACATTACGCTGCGTTATTGTCGCAAGAATCCGCCGGAAGAGCCCCCGGAAAATGTCGCTTTTCTCGAAATTACCGATGTTGGTCATAATCATCAGAGCAGAAAAGTCTTTTCCGGGTGGATGTTTTCCTCCAGCCCGGCCCTCTCCCCGCTGGAACATCCGGTCTATGATGTTTGGGTCAAGGATTGCAAAACAGTTTCCGGTCCTGAACTGACGGACAGACAGTAATAATCCCCTGTACCCTCCAACGCCCGAACCAGACGTTTCTTATAGGCATGGCGTGTGATCTCTGTTGCACCGAACTGTGACAGATGCGGGGTAATGAACTGGGTATCCAGCAGACAATAACTGCCTGCCTTCAGGCGCGCTACCAGATAGACCAAGGCCACTTTGCTGGCATCTGTCACCGTATGAAACATGCTTTCGCCACAGAAGGCACGGCCCAGTGAGACACCGTATAGTCCGCCAACCAGCCTGTCTCCCTGCCAGCATTCAACGGTATGAACAAAACCCTGGTCAAAAAGCTGGGCATAGAGGGAAATGATCTGGTCATTGATCCATGTCTCGGTCCGGCTTCGATGCGCCGCAGTGGCGGCACAGCCTTCGATGACCTTGATAAAGGCGGTATCAATTCTGATTTCGAAGGGCTGCCTGCGGATTTTGCGGGCAAGTTTACGGGGAAGGTGAAAATCATTCAAAGGGATAATACCGCGCCGCTCGGGATCAACCCAATAGATATCAGGTGACAGGGCCGTCTCCGCCATGGGAAAAATACCCTGGGCATAGGCATGAAGAATCAGATCTGCGGTCACTCTGTTCATTATTCCAGATTATTCAGATAATTTTCCAGCCAGTGAATATCATAGGCGCCATTAATGAAATCCGTTTCCCGGATCAGGCTTTGATGCAGGGGGATAGTGGTTTTAATACCATCAATCACATATTCACCCAAGGCCCGGCGCAGCCGCATGAGACACTCATTACGGGTTTTGCCGTGAACAATCAGCTTGGCTATCATGCTGTCATAATAGGGCGGGATGGTATAGCCGGAATAGATGCCTGAATCGACCCGGACACCAAGCCCCCCCGGGGTATGATAATCACCAATTTTTCCGGGACTGGGGACAAAAGTGAAGGGATCTTCCGCATTAATCCGGCATTCGATGGAATGACCGGAAAATTTAACATCCTCCTGGGTAAAAGAAAGGGGAAGGCCTGCGGCAACCCTGATCTGTTCCCGTACCAGATCAATACCGGTGATCATTTCTGTGATGGGATGTTCAACCTGAAGACGGGTATTCATCTCAATGAAATAAAATTCACCATCCTCATAGAGAAATTCAATGGTGCCAACCCCAATATAGCCAAGACTTTGTATGGCCTTGCGCACAACCTTACCCATCCGGGTCTGTTCGTCCGTGTTGAGTGCCGGGGAAGGGGCCTCTTCCAGTATTTTCTGATGACGCCGTTGCAGGGAGCAATCCCGCTCCCCCAAATGGCAGACATTACCATGTTTGTCGGCAATGATCTGAAATTCAATATGGCGGGGCAGGGTCAGATATTTTTCCAGATAAACCGTACCATCGCCAAAGGAAGCGGCGGCTTCTTTTTTACAGGCCATAATGGCATTACCCAGTTGATTTTCATCATGAACCACCTTCATGCCGCGGCCGCCGCCGCCGGACGCGGCCTTGACGATGACCGGATAGCCGATTTTTTTAGCGGTTTTTTCAGCCTCAGCAATATCACGCACTTCACCATCAGAGCCGGGAACCACGGGAATACCAAGTTTTTTAACCACCTTCTTGGCGGAAATCTTGTCGCCCATCAGCCTGATATGATCGGCGGTGGGGCCGATAAATTCCAGATTATGCTCGGCAACTATTTCGGCGAATTTATCACTTTCCGATAAAAATCCATAACCGGGATGAATGGCATCGGCACCGGTTATTTCTGCTGCGGAAATGATGGAGGGAATGTTCAGATAGCTGTCTTTGGAGGCCGGTGGGCCAATACAGACACTTTCATCGGCCAGACGTACATGCATGGCATCCTCATCCGCCGTGGAATGCACGGCAACGGTGGCAATACCCATTTCCTGGCAGGCCCGGTGGATGCGTAAGGCAATTTCGCCGCGATTGGCAATTAAAATTTTGTCAAACATATGTTATTCGCTATTCAATAATGACCAGAAGGTCGCCAAATTCAACCGGTTGTGAATTTTCCACCAGAATTTTGATGATGGTGCCGCCCTTTGGTGCTGGTATCTGGTTCATAACTTTCATGGCTTCGATGATCATCAATGTCTGCCCTGCAGCCACTTTATCGCCAATTTTGATAAAATTTCCGCTTTCAGGGTCAGCAGCAGTATAAAGTGTTCCCACCATTGGCGATGTTACCGCCCCGGGATGGTCCTTATCCGTTGTTTCAACAACGGGCGCGACGGTTGCTGCGGCCGGTGCTATTGAAACGGGGGCTGCAGCTGTTGTCATATTCCGCACGACCCTGATTCTTTTATCCCCGTCCTGAACCTCGATCTCGCTGAGGTCGGTTTCATTTAGCAATGTTGCCAGATCACGGATGATATCCTGATCAACAGTCATTTTTGACATATTATAACAGTCCTTTTGTTAATCGTTACTCAAAATATTATGTGCCGCTTCCAGGGCCAGAATATAGCTGTTGCCACCAAACCCGCAGATTACACCATTTGCCGCAGGTGAAACATAGGAATGATGGCGAAATTTTTCCCGTTTGAAGATATTTGACAGATGCAGTTCAATGACCGGCATATCCACCGCCTGTAACGCATCGAGGATGGCGACAGATGTATGGGTAAAGGCCCCGGCATTGAGCAGAATTGCCGAAGTTTTATTCCGGGCCTGCTGAATCCAGCCTACAAGTTCACTTTCGCTGTTGGTCTGGCGGAAATCAAGGATATATCCCAGTTTTTCTGCCCGGGCCGTCATATTTATTTCTATGTCCTCCAGGGTTTCGGAGCCATATATTTCCGGTTCCCTTGTGCCGAGCATATTCAGGTTTGGTCCGTTGAGAACCAGAATATTTTTTTTGCTGCTTTCAGTCATACCAACCCGTGTTTTTTATTTTAATATGGCAATTTATAATGTTTTATGGTTACTTTGAAAACCATAAATATACATTTTACCTGTAACCTTTGTAAACTATAAAGGATTGCGTTAAATCTGCATAGTCATAGTGTTAAAAACCGGAACCAGAAGATCGTGATTGAAATTACCATTAACGGCGACCCTCATAAAATCCGCGCAGATCAAAACCTTGTCGAACTGTTACAGGATTTAAAACTTGATCCGACCAAGGTTGCTGTTGAAAGAAACCTTGAAATTGTCCCGAAAACAACTTATCAGGATGTGAAAATAATTACAGGTGACAGACTCGAAATAGTGCATTTTATTGGGGGTGGAAAATAATAATGGGGGTGGAAAATAATGGGGGTGGAAAATAATAATGGGGGTGGAAAATAATATGATGGAACAGACGAACGACACATTTAATATTGCCGGCACGGATTTTACCTCCCGTTTGATTGTGGGTACCGGAAAATACAAGGACTTTGAGGAAACTGCCCGTGCGGTGGCGGCATCGGGGGCAGAAATTGTTACGGTGGCCATCCGCCGGGTCAATGTCACGGACCCGACACAGCCCATGCTTGTGGATTATCTTGATCCGAAGAAATATACGTATCTGCCCAATACGGCGGGATGTTTTACTGCGGATGATGCGATCCGCACCCTGCGACTGGCCCGGGAGGCCGGGGGGTGGAACCTTGTGAAGCTGGAAGTTCTTGGCGACCAGAAAACCCTGTATCCCGATATGATAGAAACCCTTCATGCCGTTGAGGTATTGATCGGGGATGACTTCGATGTGATGGTATATTGCAGCGATGATCCGATCATGGCCAAGCGTCTGGAAGACCTTGGATGTTGCGCAATTATGCCATTGGGTGCACCCATCGGCAGCGGCCTTGGTATCCAGAATCCGGTGCAGATCAGGCTTATTGTCGAGCAGGCGAAGGTCCCTGTTCTGGTGGATGCCGGTGTGGGGACGGCTTCTGATGCGGCGGTGGCTATGGAGCTTGGCTGTGACGGTGTTTTGATGAATACGGCCATTGCCGAAGCCCGCCATCCTGTTGCCATGGCGCGGGCGATGAAGCTTGCCGTAGAGGCGGGAAGGGCGGCCTATTATGCCGGAAGAATGCCAAAAAAATTATATGCTGATCCTTCATCACCACTGGCGGGGCTGATATAAGGATTATCAGTTTGTTTTCTTTGCAGCCTGTTGTCTGATATCCTTGATGAGTTTGACCATTTCTTCGTAAGGAAGTGCCCCCGGTACGACCATATCACCAATGATAAAACCCGGCGTTCCGGTAATTTTCATGGTTTCGGCCAAGTCGTGATTGATAAGTATATTCCGGTCCAGAACAGGGTTGGTCATATCTGTGGCCAATGTTTTTTCGTTCAGACCAACCTCCCGGGCGATTTCGAATATGCGGTCTTCCGTCAGGCTGCCTGAATTCCTGAGCAATGCCATATGAAATTCTTCATATTTTCCCTGGTTCATTGCCGCCATTGCCGCTTTGGAAGCGGTATATGATGTTTCTGACAGGATAGGAAATTCCTTGTAGATCAGCCGGATATTACCGTCTTCCCTTTTCAGCCTTTCAACAGTATCAAGCGCGCGTTTGCAATAACTGCAATTATAATCAAAAAATTCTATCACCGTAACATCGCCGTTTTTATTACCGCCCACATGGCTGAAGCCATCCTCATAAAGGCGGGTATAATTTTGTTCCAGTTTTATTTTTCTGTCCCGGTTCTGGAGTATCTGAATGGCTTCCGGCAGAATTTCGGGATGTTCGAGGATATATTCCCGGATCATCTGGTTGATTTCCTGCTTTTGTCTGGCGGAAAAGTCTTTTTCAGCGGCTCCGGCGATTAAACTTGTCATAACAATGGTACCGCCAAGCAGGAAAAGTGCTATTTTTTGCATTAAGTGAGACATGATTTTTGGTAAAGTTCCTTATTTCTTGTGTTTCTTTTCTTTTTCTTCTTGTTGCTTGCGGACTTTATCGGGCATGTTTGATTCTGTAACCACAAGTATATCCTGTGCTCTGACCCACTGGGGAATATTCTTGGGCAGGGTATCAATCGCATGCTTGGCATTGATCATTGCCCCGCGCAAATTTCCGATCAGCAGAAATCTTTCCGCTGTTGTATAATAGGTCATTGCTTCATTATTCTGGCGGTGATAGGCGGTCGCGGCCTGATTCCAGGCAAAGGCATTGTGGGGATCACGCGTCAGGGCATATTTGAGATGTATGATGGCTTCATCCAGAAAACTGTCATCTTCAGTGGCTATAAGCGATTGGGCGAGAGCAACCCGGATCAGGGTTTCTTCAGGAAGATTTTTTACGGCATTCTGGTAGGGCAGGATTGATTCCGCAACGAGGCCGTTTTCGAATAATATCTGTCCTTTTGTTTCCCAGAAAAACGGGTCATTGGGATAATATTCCAGCAATTCATCCAGCTCTTTGAGGGCTTTATCCATTTCATGGTTTTTATGATAGGCAAATGCCCGGGCATATTTTGCATAAAGGCTCTGATTCTTTACCGGATATTTATTGAGGGTGGCATAGGGCGGTTTTAGATAGCCATAGAGTTTGGCTTGAAGTCGTTTGAATTCGTTTTCAATGGCGGGATCAGTTTTTGCATTAAAATAGGGAGATTGTTCCGCCCGTTGCCGAATCTTTGAGATTCGACCGCTCGTCACCGGGTGGGTGCCGGCATAGGGGTCGCGGTACCGGCCTGCCATTAATTCCTGATCGCCGAGATAATCCAGAAAATCAATGAATCCAAGTGCGGACTGACCCGATTTTTCAAGAAACGTCAAAGCTGCCTGATCAGTAGCAGATTCCTGATCTCGGCTATATTTCAAAAAAGTTCGCGTGGCAACCTGTTGTCCCCCAAGAATCAGAGCCATACCCGCATCCCCGGAACCAGCAGCAATAGCCGCCGCGCCCAGAATTGCCCCGATCAAGGTCATCATTGTCGCCCCCTGGACACGATCAGAGAAATTGACAAGGTGACCACCGGTGATATGTCCGGTTTCATGAGCAATGACGCCAATGACCTGATTGGCATCTTTGGCCTGTATCAGCAGACCGGAATGAATAAAAATATTTTGCCCGCCTGCTACAAAGGCGTTCAGGGTATTATCATTGATCAGATATGTTCTGACGGCATTTTTATCCAGTTCGGCGACCTCAAAAAGGGGTTCCGCCATATGCCGGATGGTGCGTTCGATTTCGGCATCACGCAAGATGGCAAGGCCACCTTTTCTTTTGGCATGACTGTAATCAGATAGGCATAAAACCAGAATTATTGCCAGACAAACAACCTGACAAATTATCCTGTCAGAAAGATATGGTTTGATTTTTTTAATCATGGCACTACGTTATCATTGTATGTTCATTCGTCAAATGGATTAACCGGTTTTTGCGTAACAATTGGGTGATTATAATATTCTGACATTAACAGACCCTGACTGTAAAAGATTACTTTGATGAAATTAAGACCGCTATCAAATATGAATCAGGACCTTATTTTTATGAGTTTACGGCCTAAGGTATTAATCAGTCTTTGCGGGGAAGGAATCTTCATGTATTATGATATATTTCCTGACCCTGGGAGGAGTAATAAAATTTGGTAAAGCGCGCGATCCCGGAAATGGAAATTGATGGCAGGCTTATCGGCCCGCAGCATCCTCCTTATATTATTGCTGAATTGTCGGCAAACCATAACGGTTCTCTGGACCGTGCTTTACAGTCTATTGTCGCGGCAAAGGAAGCCGGGGCAGATGCCGTAAAAATCCAAAGCTATACGGCCGATACGATTACCATTGATCATCAAAGTGATGATTTCATGATCCGGGACGGGGGCTTGTGGGACGGTTACAGCCTTTATGAACTATATAAATGGGCGCAAACGCCTTTCGAATGGCATGAGGCAATGTTCGCCAAGGCCCGTGAAGTAGGTATTACCATATTCAGCACACCCTTTGATCATACGGCGGTTGATTTGCTGGAATCCCTTGGTGCCCCGGCCTATAAAATTGCCTCTTTTGAAGCGATTGATATCCCTCTGATTCGCCGTGTGGCCCAAACCGGAAAACCGATGATTATTTCAACAGGCATGGCAAATGAAGAAGAAATCGGGCTGGCGGTTAAAACAGCCCGTGACAATGGCTGCGAACAGCTTTCCCTGCTGCATTGTATCAGCAGTTATCCGGCACCGGCCGAGCAGTTTAATTTACGTACGATTACCGATCTTGGCGCGCGGTTTGGTGTTGTTCCCGGCCTGTCGGACCATTCTCTTGGCACGACTGTCGCTGTGGTGGCGGTTGCTTTAGGGGCCTGTATTATTGAAAAGCATTTCATGCTGGACGATGGTGAAGAGGGGCCGGACAGCGCTTTTTCTCTGACTGACAAAGAAATTAAAATTCTTTGTGATGATAGCAGGGTGGCCTGGCAGGCCCTGGGCCGGGCCGGTTATGAGCGTGCGCCGGCAGAAGAGAATAGTTTGAGATTTCGCAGATCATTGTATTTTGTAGAAGATATGAAGGCAGCTGATGTCATTACCAGCCAGAATATGCGGAGCATCCGCCCGGGTTTTGGCATTGCGCCCAGATTTTATGATGATGTCATTGGCAAAAGGGTTAGCCGGGACATCACCCGCGGGACGCCCGTAAGTTTTGATCTGATCACCCAATGAATACCCCTGAGGGCTTTGTTTAGAATATTTGGCTGCTCTGTGCTTCGATGAATATCCGTTTGATTTCGGGCAGACGGCTTTTGATTTTTTTTTCCATTTCTGTTACGGCCTTTTCAACCTCGGCGGCGGAAATACTGTCTTTGAAATCCAGTGACAGGTTCAGCAGCACATCCTGTGGCCCCATATGCATGGTCAGGATTTCATTGATAGCGGTTATTTCTGGTCTGGTGCTGATAATTTCTTCCACCGTCCTGATCACAGCATCACTGGCGGCTTCACCGATAAGCAGGCCTTTTGTTTCATAGGCCAAGAGGATTGCCGTACTGGCCAGAATCAGGCCGATGACAATTGACGCCACACCGTCCATCTCCGGAATATCCAGAAGTTCGCCGAGGAAAAGCCCGATGAGAGCCGCCAGAAGGCCGAGCAGGGCGGCGGTGTCTTCAAACAGCACTGTGAAGATGGTCGGATCTTTGCTTTTCAGGACCGACTTGATCAGGCTTGGCTCACTTTGGCTGGCTTTGAATTCCTTATAGGCAATCAGCCATGCCCCGCCTTCGAAGATGACAGCAACCCCAAGCACGATATAATTGATATGCATATCTGTCACCGGATGGGGGGTGATAATCTTTGTGATGCCTTCATAGAGTGAGACACCGGCACCGACCGCAAAAATCAGGATGGCGACCACAAAGGTCCAGAAATACAGTTCCATGCCATAGCCGAAGGGATGGGCCTTGTCGGCTGGTTTTCCGGCCTTTTTAATGCCATAGAGCAGCAAACCCTGATTGCCGCAGTCCACAATACTGTGGATGGCTTCCGACATCATGGCGGACGAATTGGTATAGGCCGCGGCGGCGGATTTGGTGATGGCAATCAGGAAATTGCCGATCAGTGCCGCATATATAACTTTTTTTGAGGAATGAGAGGACATGAGAAACCCTGAAATTTTTTACTATTATTTACAGCCAATATATAGCGGGTTTGAGGCAAAAGAAAAACCCCCGAAGTTCGGCAATCAATTCGGGGGTTTGGTCATTGAATAAATGAATTGGTCTTAATAACCCGGTTCCGGTATGGCCGGGCCCAGTTTCCAGGAACCATCGGGTTGCAGGCAGGATTGACCGTAAGCCGGGACAGACTGACCGCCGACGGTAATTGTGGTTTGATATTCCCGTATCTGCAGACATGAAGTGCCCTGATTTTGCGGTTGAGCCACTTGCTGTTGCACAGGTTGCGCATAGACAGGCTGCTGCTGGACATATACAGTCCGGTTGTAATTATTGTTTCTCTGATTGGCGGTCAGGGCATAAAACAACAGTCCGCCGGTTAATACACCCAGAGCCACGGCACTGCCATGGCCACCGTTGTGATGGCGGGAACCACGATAACCACCACTATAGCGATAACTATTGTATCTGTATTTGTTATAGTTATATCGGTTATTATGCCGTCCATAGTTGTGGCTGTTACCATAATTACTGTAACGGTGATTATTATACCCATATTCTGACATTGCCTGTGCGGCAGGTGCCAGTCCGAAAAGGGCTATTCCCAAGGTAAATACGGCGGTTTTCATATTCTGACAAAATTTACGCATTATTCCGTTCCTTATGGTTTATTCACGTAGCCTTATCCAGCTTCTGAGACCACTATACTCTTCCTTTCCTGAATGATGCATGAACGGATGATTACCTTATTTATGGTCCAGAATTGTCTGATAAATGGTGCCCAGAAACTTTTCAGGACTGAAAAATCCGCCGCCCCATTTTGCGTTCAGGTCTTTTAACGGGTCCTGTTTTGTCGCTTCTTCCAGAGAGAGACCTTTTTGAGCCAGTGGTGTCACAGCCTCCACGACCTGAACCAGCATATCGTGAAAATTTTGTAAATCCTGTTTGTTCGCCAGTGGCCCGTGTCCCGGAATGATCTTTGTCTTGTCATCGCTATGCTTCAGAATTATAGCGGTGGCCTTAATCATACCATAGATGGAACCGCCGGTTCTGCTGTCGATAAAGGGATAAAAGCCGTTAAAGAAAATATCTCCCGTGTGGATAATATTTCTATCCTTGAAGATCAGGATGCTGTCGCCGTCCGTATGGGCATTTTTGATATGATGGACATGAATTTCCATGGCGTTGAAGTGAAAGTTCACCTGGTCATTGAAAGTAATCACCGGCAGGGCAGCCTTGGGAGCTGGCGGAGACTTCATATTAAAGGCCTTGATGACCTGATCCTTGCTCATTCTGCGATAGACATTGTCATGGGCGACGATGACCACCCCCATTTTGCCAAGATTTTCATTGCCCCCGGTATGGTCACCATGCCAATGGGTGTTGATGAGAAATTTAACCGGTTTATCGGAAATTTTTGCAATGGCATCAAGAATTTTTTGGGTAAGCGGGCTGAACTGGTCATCAATCATCAAAACGCCGTCTTCGCCAGTGGAGATGCCGATATTGCCGCCGGCCCCCTGAAGCATGTAAATGCCATCGCCAACGGGAATGGTCTTGATTTCCACCTTGTCATACTTGTTCTGGCCATATGATAGCACCGTCAGGCCAAGGAACAGGGACAGGCATAAAGTGATAAAACGTAACATGAATTTTTCCTTCAAATAGAATATGGACCAACAGTATCATAATTTGGGGGTGATTGTCATTTCACATTTTTGGTATTCATTTTTTAAGAAATGCCTCTATCCGGTGAAAAACATCCTCGAACATTTCTGTGGTCAGCCTCCCGGTATTGGTATTGTAACGGGAACAGTGATAGCTATCGATCAGGGTGATGTCCCGGCCCATTTCATTGCCCAGGTCATTGCCCAGGTCATTGCCCAGGTCATGAAGGGCATTATGGCCAAATTTGAACGCGGATTTTTTCTTGTCGAAGGTGGTAAGTATGGACCTGTGGGCCACACCGCCAAGGGCCAGTATGATTTTAAGGCGTGGGGAGCTTTTGATCTGGTTGATCAGGAAAGGCCGGCAGTTATTATCTTCCTCGGCGATGGTTTTATTTTGCGGCGGCACACAGCGCACCGCATTGGTAATCAGAACATTGCTCAGACCAAGGCCGTCACTGGCCACGGCGCGGTAAGCGCCTTTGGTATATCCAAATTTTTCCAGGGTGCCATAAAGCAGGTCCCCGGCATAATCCCCGGTAAAGGGCCGGGCGGTCTGGTTGGCCCCTTTCAGGCCCGGGGCCAGACCCACAATCAAAAGTTCATGATCAGGATCCCCGAATGAAGGGACCGGCCCATTATAAAAATTCGGGTATTTTTGTTTATTTTCCTTGCGAAAAGCTACCAGTCGTGGACAAAGGGTGCAGTTCTGCTGTGCATCGCCCGCCATAAAGACGGCTTTAACGGGGGTCATATTCATCTTTTCTAGTTAGAGGACGGTTCGTGGGAATGATGGCCATCGTGATGATGGTTGGCGCTGGCGGGGCGGCCAAACTGCTCATGCATATCAGATAATTCAATAAAATTGTCGGCCTGGCGCCTCAGTTCGTCGGCGATCATGGGGGGGGATGTTTTTGTGCTGCTGATGACCGTGACCCGGACCCCTTTGCGTTGTACCGCTTCGACCAGACGCCGAAAATCACCATCACCGGAAAACAGCACCATATGATCCACATGTTCGGCCATGCCCATCATATCTATGGCCAGTTCCATATCCATATTGCCCTTGATTTTCTTTTCCCCCTTGCTGTCGGTGAATTCCTTGGTCGGTTTGGTAATCAATGTGTAGCCATTATAATCCAGCCAGTCCACCAGCGGGCGCAACGGTGAATATTCCTGATCTTCCAGCAGGGCGGTGTAATAATTGGCCCGCAGCAAAATACCTTTCTCGGCGAAAAAACTCCTCAAACGTTTGTAATCAATATCGAAATTCAGGGATTTTGCGGTGGCAAACAGGTTGGAACCATCAATAAACAGGGCAAGTTTTTCATTGGGGTGAAAATACATCATGTGAATCCTGAAAAAAATAAGTTAAGTATACGAGCATTATAACATATCTTGATATTTTTGGATATATGGTGGTTTGCAGGGGAAATAATGTGATCCTTATAGGACTGGGCAGTAATTTGTGTGGTGCGGAATTCAGCAATCCGCGCGAGGTGCTGGTGGCGGCCCTCAAAGAAATGGCGGATTGTGGTATTGCCGTTAAGAAACTGTCGCGTTTTTACGAGTCTGAGCCGGTTCCTAAATCGGATCAGCCGTGGTTTGTTAATGCTGTTGTGGCTGTGGAAACAGAGCTTTCCGCAGAAAGTTTATTACATAAACTCCATGAAATAGAAGCGAATCTCGGTCGTGAACGGAGGATAAAATGGGAAGCCCGGATCATTGATCTGGATATTATTGGTTATGAGAAGCAGATATTGCCTTCAGCCGCTCTGTGGCCAGCAGGGCCCATTATCATCCCGCATCCCCGCCTGCATGAAAGATTATTTGTTCTGTACCCTCTGAGGGATATTTGCCCTGACTGGAAGCATCCGGTGTTGGATAAAACAGCAGGGGAGTTAATACATGAAGTGGAAAATAAAACAGAACAGGGACTAATTCGGCCATTAGACTGAATATTGTGATAATATCAGTCTTTACAGACCTGAGTTTCAGTTGTATAAGCCGCTTTTGGAATGATGTCTGCTTTGGCGGACCCTGTCTTTATTGGAGAATGAACAGCATGGCACGTGTTACCGTTGAAGATTGCGTTGATGTAGTCCCCAACCGGTTTGAACTGGTTTTACTGGCGGCCCAAAGGGCGCGGCAGATTGCTTCCGGCGCCCCGATTTTGGTGGAACGGGATAATGATAAAAACCCTGTGATTGCCCTTCGGGAACTGGCGGGGGAGAAAATTACTGCTGATGATATGTATGAATCGCTCATTCATGGATTACAGAAAAATGTGGAAGTTGATGAGCCGGAAGAGGATGATATTTCATTGTTGCTGGCCGGCAAGAAGCTGGAAGAAAATCAACAGGCAGTAACGACGGAAAGTCTGGCCAAGATATCTGCCGAGATGAAAGCAGAGGCCATGTTTAGCAAAATAGCCGAGCAGGGACCGGAAGCCGGTGAAAAGAAATAAACATTTTTTTATCTTATGGAATAGCGGACCTGCATTGAAATTCATTGCAGGTCTTTTTTTTTACCCTATTCTGGTTATATATAATGAAGGGAAAATTATTTTCTTCTTGTGAAGTGGATGCCATGCGGTGATCAGGCAATATGAATTAGTGGAACGGGTCAGGGAATATGACCCCGATACCAATGAAAATCTGTTGAACCGGGCCTATGTGTTTTCAATGAAAGTGCATGGGCAGCAAACGCGCGCCAGTGGTGATCCGTATTTTTCCCACCCGTTGGAGGTGGCCGGTATCCTGACCGATATGAAGATGGACTGCGATACCATTGTCACCGCCCTCTTGCATGACACCATTGAAGATACCATTGCCACCCATGAGCAGATTGAGGAATTATTTGGCGATAATATTGCCAGAATGGTCGATGGTGTCACCAAGATGTCAGAGATCACCTATTCATCAGAAAGCGCCAAGCAGGCGGAGAATTTCCGCAAGTTTCTGCTGGCCATGTCCCATGACATCCGGGTGTTGCTGGTGAAGCTGGCGGACAGGCTCCATAACATGCGGACCCTCAGTCATATTAAAAAGCCGGAAAAGCGCCTGCGCATTGCCCGTGAGACGCTGGATATATATGCCCCCCTCGCCGAACGTATCGGGATGCAGGAAGTCAAGGAGGAACTGGAAGCTCTGGCCTTTCCCCATGTTTATCCTGAGGCCTATGAATCCATCCTGAAACGGATGAACCTGATTCACGCAGGCACCGAAGACATCAAGGACCGGGTTATATCGGAGCTTGAACGGTTGCTAAAAGAAGCCGGGATAGAGGCCGAGGTTCTCGGGCGTGAAAAAAAGCTTTACTCCATCTGGCGAAAAATGACGTACCGCCATGTGAGTCTGGATGATCAGGCGGACATCATCGCGTTTAGGATAATCGTTGATGATGCGGAAACCTGCTACCGGGCGCTGGGGGTTGTGCATGGCAAATGGCAGGCCATTCCGGGATTGATCAAGGATTATGTGTCCATGCCAAAACCCAACGGTTACCGCTCTATTCATACGGCGGTGCTGGGGCCACAGAAAAAGCGTATCGAGATTCAGATCAGGTCATCGGAAATGGATGCCATCGCCGAACAGGGGGTCGCGGCCCACTGGCTCTATAAACAGCATTCTTCTGATAAGGAGGGGGTGCAGTATAAATGGCTCAAAGACCTGCTGGAAATTATGGAACATGCCGAAAGCCCGGACGAGTTTCTGGAGCATACCAAACTTGCCATGTATCAAAATCAGGTATTCTGTTTCACCCCAAAGGGCAAGCTGGTCAACCTGCCGCTGGGCTCGACGGTGGTTGATTTTGCCTATGCGGTGCATACGGATGTGGGCGACAGCTGTGTCGGCGGCAAGGTGAACGGTAATCCGGTTCAACTGCGGACCCGGCTGGTTAACGGCGATCAGATCGAAATTCTGCGCTCAACGGCGCAACAGCCCTCTCCCAACTGGTTAGGTTTTGTGATCACAGGCAAGGCAAAGGCAGCCATCCGGCGTTTTATCAGCCATAAGAGGAAAGATGAATATCAGGCCTTGGGCAAAACATTGTTGAACCGGGCTTTTGCGCTGGAGGAACGGGATCTTAATGACAAGGCGCTGAGGCTTTGCGCAAAAAAACTGCAGTTTCAGTCCATTGATGAAATCTATGAACTTGTTGGCAAGGGGGAATTGCCGGACCGCAAGGTTCTGGAAACAATATATCCCGGCATCAAGTTGAATAATCATCATCCCCTGACTCCGGCAAAAATGATTGGTGAGGGCAAGGGCGGGGACCATTCAATCCCCATCAGGGGCCTCACTCCCGGCCTTGCGGTTCACATGTCCGATTGCTGCCATCCGATCATGGGTGACCGGATTGTGGGCATTGTCACCACTGGCAAGGGCATTATGGTTCATACCATTGATTGTGAAGCTCTGGACGTATACAGCGACACCCCGGAGTCGTGGCTGGATCTTTCATGGCTTGCCTCAGGCGATGAAAATTCGATTTTTGTCAGCCGGGTGCTGTTACTGCTGGAACATCTGCCGGGCGCACTGGCGGCTGTGCTGAATGTGGTTGCCCAGGAAAAGGGAAATATCAGCAATATAAAATTTATTGAGCGCACACCGGAATTGTTCAGGATAACTCTTGATATTGAAGTCAGAGATGTTAAACATCTCACCAGTATTATAACGGCTTTACGCGTGAGCGAGAGGGTCAGTTCAGTTGAACGGGATTTCAGGTGATGATGATGAACAGGCAAGAGGTTCTGCAATATTTCAGGCGTGCGGACGCTTTGCYGGAAGGTCATTTTATTCTTTCTTCAGGACTTCATGCCGCGCGGTATCTCCAATGCGCGCGGGTGTTGATGGATCCGGAAGTTGCGGCAAAATTATGTAAAAGCCTGGTTGACAAAATTAAGACAACTTTGGATGTGACAATAGATCTGGTTGTATCACCCGCCATGGGCGGTGTGGTGGTGGGCTATGAAATGGGTCGCCAATTGGGTGTTAAAGCCATATTCACCGAAAGGGTTGACGGGGAACTGACGCTGCGCCGGGGGTTTGAGATACCACAGGGCGCGCGGATATTAATGGCTGAAGACATTGTGACAACCGGCTTGTCATCCCGGGAATGTATCAAGGTCATCAATGATTATGGTGGTCATGTTGTTGCCGCCAGCTGTCTGATTGACCGCAGCGCCGGGACCGTGGATGTGGGTGTGCCGCTGGTGTCATTGGCCGGGCTGGAAATCCCGTCCTATGCTGAGGATAATCTGCCGCCGGAACTGGCCCGGATTCCGGCCATAAAACCGGGCAGCAGAGGTTTGAAATAAGCCCCGTATATGATGGGATATGTAAGGAATGAGATCTGTTCAGGCGTCGTAAAAAGAAACATGTGTTAGCGGTCACCCGCGAATATATCTGGCCCTCTGCCGGCTGGGGGCGGGCGCTGAGTTATATGCGCCACCGGCTGGCACGTATTCCGGGCACCCCCTATGCCATTGCGGCGGGGTTTGCTTGTGGTGCGGCGGTATCCTTCACCCCTTTCCTGGGATTTCATTTCCTGTTGGCCGCCTTGCTGGCATGGATTATAGGGGCAAATATTTTCACCTCTGCCATGGGGACAATGGTCGGCAACCCCTGGACATTCCCGGCCATCCTGCCCGCCACATATTACGTTGGCTGCTGGCTTCTTGGCGTGCCACATACGGATGATTTTCTCGGTCAAATCAATGATACGCTGGGCAGATATAATCTGATGGAAATCCTTAGCTCACCAATGGCGACATTGGGACCATTTCTCCAGTCGACTTTACTTCCTATGTTCATTGGCGGAATATTTATCGGGTCTGTGGTCTGGATCATAATATTCTGGATACTGGAAAAGCTGGTTCGGGAATATAAACATAAACGTTTTGCAAAACGTGCCAAAGCCGCCAAAATAAGACGGGAGCTGAGAGAGAATGGCAAATGACAAAATCAGAATAGGGGTAAATATCGATCATGTGGCCACCATTCGTAATGCGCGCGGCGGCCGTCACCCCGACCCGGTAAAGGCGGCCCTTCTTGCGGTGAGTGCCGGGGCAGACGGCATTACGGCCCATCTGCGGGAAGACCGGCGTCATATTTCCGACCGGGATATTGACCAGCTTATGGCGCGTCTTACCGTTCCGCTTAATCTGGAGATGGCGGCGACGGAGGAAATGCTTGCTATCGCTCTGAACCACAAACCTGTTTCGGCCTGTATTGTGCCGGAAAAACGTCAGGAACTGACCACCGAAGGCGGACTGGATGTGGTGGGGGGATATGACCATCTGGTCTCTTTTGTCCAGAGATTGCGTGAGGCAAATATCAGTGTCAGCCTGTTTATTGACCCGGATGAGCAGCAGATCAGAGCCTCGAAAAAGATTGGCGCGGATAAAGTGGAGCTTCATACCGGAAGCTATGTGGAAAAAACGGGTGAAGCCCGCGCGGCAGAACTGGACCGGCTGCGAAGGGGGGCGGCTTTATGCGAAAGTCTGCATATGGAAGTCCATGCGGGGCATGGCCTCAATTATGAAACGGTTACTGATATTTCTGCTATCCCTCAGTTTACTGAATTCAACATCGGCCATTTCCTGATCGGGGAGGCGATTTTCACAGGGCTTGCGGACAGTATTCAGAAGATGAAAGGCCTGATGCAGGCGGGACGGGCGTGATGCGGGTGATTGGCCTTGGCAATGATCTGGTGAATATTGACCGTATTGACCGGTCTATCTCCCGGTATGGCCAGCGCTTCATTGACCGGATTTTTACTGTGGTGGAACAGGATTACTGCGATGGCAAGGCCGCCCGCATATCAAATTATGCCAAACGGTTTGCCGCCAAGGAAGCCTGTGCAAAAGCCCTTGGCACAGGATTCGCCAAGGGCGTATTCTGGCGGGATGTGGGGGTTGAGCGGGACGCGCAGGGAAAACCCGGGCTTTGCCTGACCGGGGGCGCGCTTGTCCGCTTGCAGGAAATAACCCCGGATGGTATGATAATACAGATTGACCTGACCCTGACCGATGACCATCCCTGGGCGCAGGCTATTGTCCTGATTACCGCAATTCCATCACATTTGGTTGATAATACATAAGAAACACCCTATTTATAATTTTAAACTTGTTAATGGTGAAGAAAAAATATGTCTGAAATAAAAACCGGGGAAATAGCCCAGGATGCGAGCAAAGAGGAAAAGAAGGAAGAAAGCTGGTTCAGTGTTCTGATATGGGCCTTGCTTATTGCCCTTGTTTTCAGGACATTTCTTTATCAGCCCTTTAAAATTCCGTCAAAATCCATGATGGACAACCTGTTGGTGGGGGATTATCTTCTGGTGTCAAAAATGGCCTATGGCTACAGCCATCATTCCTTTCCCTTCAGCCCCAAGCTGTTTTCAGGACGGATTTTTGAAAGTCCTGTGGAACGGGGCGATGTGGTGGTTTTCCGACTGCCGCGTGAGCCGGATATTTATTATATCAAGCGTATTGTCGGCTTGCCGGGTGATACCATTCAGATGAAAAAAAGCCGCCTTTATCTGAACGGCACGATTGTGGAACGAAAACATGTGGATGATTTCAGGATTATTAATGAATACGGGCGGGAAGAAATCTATCCCAAATACCAGGAAACCCTGCCGGGTGGAAAGTCGTATATGACCCTTGATAATGGATGGTTTCCCGGCGGATATTCCGATGACACAGATGTTTTTCTGGTGCCCAAAGGGCATTATTTCGCCATGGGCGACAATCGGGACCATTCCAAGGACAGCCGCTGGAAAAAAAGTGAAGGTGTGGGTTATGTTCCTTTTGAAAATATTGTTGGCCGGGCAGAAGTGATCTGGGTTTCCTTTGATGACAATGCCAGGTTGTGGGAATTCTGGAAATGGTTCCCGAAACAGCGCCGTGATCGTATGTTCACCGGCATCAATTAAGCGCCATGTCAGAATCCTTAGGCCAATATAGCAACCTGTATGGGGTTCTGGGCTATGTCTTCGCAGATGTGGCTCTGCTGCGGGAGGCGCTGACCCATCCCAGCCTGGAAGGCGGAAAGCAATATCAGCGGCTCGAATTTGTTGGTGACCGGGTGCTTGGTCTGGTGATTGCCGAATGGCTGTTTGA
>NVTJ01000005.1 GCA_002401545.1 Alphaproteobacteria bacterium | reverse complement strand
GGAGGGTGTAAACTGGCATGTGGTTGAGGACAGTGTTGAAGCAAGCCCGGAACAAATAAAGGCGCTTGCGGATATCATGGGCAAGAATGTTCGTCCTGTCATGCCCCTGAACAATCGATTGATGGTTAAGCCTGAATAATCAAATTTTATTATCAATATCTCAGCCTTCCGCAGTCACCGGAATCTTAAAACTATTATGGTTTCCGCTGTCTTGCTCATAAAGAAACCAGAAATACAGATGCCGGATATTTTTCCCATATTCAAGAGGTCAGCGTCGATTTCTTTGGCAAAATCTGGTAAAGGGCGCAGGTCACTTTAGCGGTGAAGGGCTATGCCGAACCGCAAGCTGGTGTCTTTACGGTTATAACCTATCAGGCTTTCCCCATATCCAGAATATAGCTGGCCGAAAAAATAAATATCGCGGGATAATATGCGGTTCAATGGATAAGACAGGTCAAACTGCAGACTACCTTTTCCGGTGCCGGGATTTCCGCGCAGTTCGGACATCAGCATCCAGCCATCCAGATTGCCAATTCCGGCGGAGATCAGGGCATTTCCCCGGAAATCCCGAATGTCCGGATTATCACTCAGGTCGCCCAGATATGCCCAGACCCGTGCCCGGAGGTTCAATTCCATATTCTGGCCAATAGAAAATGTGGCGTTGGGTTCAATATAGGCAAAATTCAGGCTCCGGGATTCAGAACCATCCTTGCCGTTGGACTGGTGCTGAATACCTGTCAGGATCCCGAAATGGGACGCCGCAGGGATGAAGGCAGGATTCTCTAATTGATACTGGTAAAAAAGCGCGGGCTGAAAAATTATATCGGTAAAAGGACGGGATTCAGAGGACAGGTCCCAGAAGGCGGTCTGGGTATAACCAAGGTGTAATCTGCTTAACCAGGGCCATTTCTGCGCCAGATTTGCCTGCGGATTGATAACGCGATATTTGAAACTAAGCTGGAATTTTGCATTGGAGGGTTCGGCTCCATATAAAAAATAGATCGGTTCATAACCGGAGAAATTGGAAAAGAACGAGGCAGTATTCTCCGATTTGTCCCCTGCGGTTTCTGTATCAGGATATGTAGGGTTCTCGTTTGTTATTATTGAGGGATTTTTATCCCCTTGATCCGACGGAATTGTAACAAGTACTGAATAATTGACGCCGCCAGGCAGGTCCAGAGTCAGGACAAGATTTTGGGGCAGGGGGCCTTTCATTTCTTCTGAGAGGGTAAAATCGTATGACAGAATACGAAATTGTCCCTCTGCAAGCTCAAAGGGCTGTTTTTGTTTATCGCCATAAGCCAGACGCAATAATATCCGTACCACATCGGTTTCATGGCTATCAAGTGTCTTTAGAGTGGCCTTGATAGTCGCCAGCGGGGAGAAGCTAATGACAGGAGCAGCATCGTTGGTGATATAGAGTTTTATGGACAATAGATTGTCTTCTATCAGCCGGGTTTTTTCCGGGACCGCCAGAATTCTGACATTAGCCCGGCTGGAAGCGGGCTCAATAAGGCTGCTCCCGGTAAAGAAAAGCGCGCCGATCAATGTAGATGTCAGAGTTTCTTTTAAAAAAGGGAATGTCATGGTATGTCGCTTCTGTTTTTCTTTGTTCTGACGAAGTAGGCGATGGCCAACCATACTATACTCCTTAAGCTCATGGCTCCGATGGTGCGGGGCTCATATGCGCCACCCGTCATGACGTGAATGCCGAAAGACGCAAATACAAGAAGCGTTGCAACGGCTATGAGCAGGGATAAATTTACAGCCCATTTTTGCCAAAGATAAAGGCCTGTTCCGGCGAGTATATAGGCAGCTCCGGCAAAAAAATTGAACCACAGTACAAAGGGCACATAGGCACCAGCGGCGACCCGCGCAGGCCCATCAATAAAAAGGATGGTGCCTCCGGAATAGAGGGTTAATACACCGAAAAGCCCCGCGACTATTGCCGCGAAAGTGATCTTGCGTGGTCTTGAGGGTGCAATCAATGTCATTATTTTACGGGATTTTTTTAGCGCGCTGCTTAATTTTCAACAGAATTTACATATGATTTCTTTTCTTCTCAAGCCATTCTTGATATGGTAGTAGTTAATCACCAACCATAGATAAGTCAAGCGGTGTCAAGGGTTGCGTCATGATTCGTGCCGGCAATCGAAGCCATCGGCCTCACCATGAGGTTTGGAGATTTCACCGCCGTTGACCATGTTACTGTCAAGATTGAGCGCGGTGAGATTTTCGGCTTTCTGGGTTCAAACGGATGCGGGAAAACCACAACCATGAAGATGCTGACCGGCCTGCTGCCCCCAAGTGAGGGCACCGCCAGATTATTTGGCAAACCGGTTGATGCCAATGACATGGAAACGCGTCGGCGTGTGGGTTACATGTCTCAGTCGTTCTCGCTTTACGGGGAGCTCAGTGTCCGGCAGAATCTGGACCTCCATGCAAATCTTTTTGATATCCTAAAGGTCAAAATGGCAGGACGTGTGCGGGAAATGATTGAACGTTTTGACCTTGTTGACGTGGCGGAGGAATTGCCTGAGAGTTTGCCTCTTGGCGTACGCCAGAGATTGCAGCTCGCAGTAGCGGTGATTCACGAACCGGAAATGCTCATTCTTGATGAACCCACATCAGGTGTTGATCCCATCGCGCGGGACGAATTCTGGCGGATGCTCATTGGGCTTTCACGCGATGATGGCGTGACAATTTTTATCTCAACCCATTTTATCAACGAGGCGGAACGTTGCGACCGCATTTCTTTGATGCACGCGGGCAAGATTCTCGCAATGGATGTGCCGGACGCGCTGCGTCAGGCGCGGGGCGCTGAAACCCTGGAGGATGCTTTTATCGGCTATCTGGAGGATGCTGCCAACGCTGACGCGTCTATTATGCCGGATACGACGCCAGATGCAGAGGCCATTCCTTCCGCAATTGAGACGAAAATATTATCCGGCCGCTTGTTTGATCCTCGGCGTATGTGGGCCTTTACACGCCGCGAGGCCATGGAGTTGATACGTGATCCAATTCGTGCTGCATTTTTAAAACCTTACTTCAAGTCACTGGCCTTGCTAAATCTCGATGAGATAGACCGCGTCATGGACGCGAGCCTCTATGCCTTCGTGATCGATATTCCGCCAAACTTTCAGGCCGATGTCCTTGCCAACCGTCAACCTCGGCTTCAGGTTAATGTGGATGCGACTGCCATGACGCTGGCCGGCAATGGGGCAGCCTATATTCAAACTATTATTCATCGACAGCTTGACGAGTTCATGAATTTATCCGATATGACGCTCGCCCAGCCCGTCACCTTGACCATGCGGGCGGCGTTCAATCCGAACCTTGATTCGAGCTGGTTTATGTCCGTCATGCAGATTGTTTCCAATATTATAATGCTGTCCCTGATCCTGTCTGGTGCCGCCGTAATCCGTGAGCGCGAGCGGGGGACTATCGAACATCTTCTGGTCATGCCCGTGACGCCGGGTGAGATAATGTTGGCCAAGATCTGGGCCAACGGGCTGGCAATCCTGCTCGCGGTAACCATTTCGCTCTACACGGTTGTCCAAGGGATCCTTGCCGTCAAGATCAGTGGATCAATAGCATTATTTATCCTCGGGACATCGGTGTTTCTTTATGCCATGACCGCACTGGGAATTGTGCTGTCAACATTTACCCGGTCAATGCCGCAGTTTGCGCTTCTGGCAATCCCGTTTTTTATTGTGATGAATATGCTCTCAGGCGGCACATCACCGCTTGAGGGTATGCCGAAATCTCTGCAGATCATTATGCAGGCGGCTCCCTCAACCCACTTTACAAGCTTCGCTCAGGCCG
Organism: Alphaproteobacteria bacterium; assembly: GCA_002401545.1. GTDB lineage: Bacteria > Pseudomonadota > Alphaproteobacteria > Sphingomonadales > Emcibacteraceae > Paremcibacter. The sequence goes on along the minus strand of NVTJ01000005.1, from coordinate 37,275 downwards.
TTCTATTTCGGGGCGCGGGTATTGAGGTCGTTTGGCCACAGATGGCGGCAATGGGGGCAATCGGGACAATTTTGTTCTTCATAGCCCTGATGCGCTTTCGCGTGACCATGTCGGCGGCTCGTTAGCATCAATTTCACCTATGCCTGTATAAATTTTTACATAAAAAATGAAGGGTTGTCACATAAACTCTGCTGGGGACCAATTGGGCAACATCTGAAATCAAACATAATGGGTAATCTGTTCTTCATTAAATCGACGTGGTGCTTCTGGGCACCTGTAGTGGCCGGAGAAGAAAAAATTTCCTGCGATTCCAGTCAGGGAAAATCTTTATTCGGATGTGTTGCAGCTTGCCGCTATAAAAGAAGACATGGGTATTGCTTCACCTTGAAAAAGTTAAAGTGACAAAGTCCCCCGTTGAGGTTAAAAGCCAATTTCGATGCTGAAGGTCAGTCGATCATTCTGGCTGAATTGTCCAAACAGGCCGATCTGATTACCGTAAAAAATATCCGCGCCAATGCTCAGGGTGATATTGTCCTGAAGGTTATATTCCATATCCAGTTCGATAACACCGTCACCGTCATTCAGGCTCTGGATTAGCAGAAAACTGACCTTCAGGGTGTCATTCATAAACGCACGGTCCATAAGCAAGGTCATCTGACTATCAACCTTGTCACGGGGGATGCCTTGGGCAAAATCGGTAATGATGCTTTGAAAGAATTGTGCACTGATAAAGCTATCCTGCAAGCCGTTATAATCAAGGCCGAGCACATAGCTGAATTCACCGGACTTGTGGATGCCATTGGGGTTCGATGAACTCTGGTTCAGGAAATATTTATCGGTGGAATAGCCCATCTCTCCGCGCAGGGTGAAAGAACCAAAGGCATTGGAAAAGGTGCCGCCGATCAGGTGGGAACGACGATATTCCGGGTTTATGGCGATGCCATTCTCATACTGAGTTTGAAATAAAACCGCCCGGTCCTGATAATGATACAGATAGTTCAATGTCAGGTCCCACCCGCCCATAAAAGCAGACAGACGAAGGCCAACATCTGAATCAGCGATAAAATCACCCGGTTTATTGACCTCATTCAGGGTCACAGGCCCACTGGCCGGGGCAGGGGGAATGAAACGTGGCGAACGAATGGCGAATATGGCCTCTGGCTCGGGGAATTGATCATAAGTCTGGTCCGGTATCCAGACAAATTGTGTCATAACATCACCCATCGGCATTTCTAAGTTTAACGACCAGAGCGGAATCCGGCGATCCTCAAATTCATCAAGGATAAATTCCCGGTAATTGAACGGATTGACCACATCCAGAACCCGAAGGCCATCGGCCTGTCCCCAGACAATCTGTTGTTTGCCGAGCCTGAGGAAAGCACTGCCCAGTGGCGTATCAAGTGATGTGTCAATGTAAAATTCCCGAAGCTCAATCTCTGCCACGTCTCCAATATAGCCGCGCTTTGATAAAGCCCCGCGCATGAACTGGTCCGGGCGGCCCGGCTCAAGGTTGTCGGTGGCTTCAATGCGCGCCATCCCGATTGCCGTCAGCCGAAGGTTTTCACTCAGATCCATAGTCATTTCCGGCTTGATGGTGAAATCCCATTTTTGAAGATCGCCATCATTCAGACCAACCGCAACTTGGCTGGTCAGGATGGTTTGAAAATCGAGCGCCATAACCGATGACGTGAGAAACGTCAGCAATAGTGAAGCACATGTGGCTTTACGCCTCATCTTATGCCTCGTCTCAGCATATGTTGTTCAAACATATTGGCTTTGACGGCAGTTTTATAATCAATGTTGGAAAATGTCAGCAGCGATTTATGTCCTGTCTTGTGATTGATCACATGGATCTTTTGTACAGTCCAGATATTATCAATTTTCTCAATATTCTGATTGGTGATGGTTTTCAAATGGTTTCCGTTACGGTCCCAGAATTCGACCTTGCGCGCCAGCCAGATTTCGGGGTCAACCGACCATATGACCTTGCTATAGCCCAGTTCTTTTGAAATTTTATCATCAACGGGAGTGCCTTCCACAGTGAGGGTCGCAAAACCGTCAATATCTTCTGTACCAAGGGTCCTGTAATGATAATCGGAGAATTCAACCTTGCTCTCTTTTTTAATCTCTTCATAAGTCAGATCAGTGCCGAGGAAATAATCCCCCCGGTCCGAGGCGGAGATGCGCCGTACCTTGCGCAATGCAGGCATATAAAGCCATTGATCATCATCAATATTCACGTCAGGATAATCATAGGTGAGGAAAGCGGTGCCGCGAATATTGGTTGGTGCCGTATAAAAAATCACTGTCCGCTTTTCTCTCATGTTTTCCGGGCCAAAATAACGGCGAAAGCTTTTGGTTTCCTGTGTTCGTAATTTGCCACGCCGATCAGTGAGCGCCAAGGTCAGATTGCGGGTGACAAATTCTCCCTCATCGCGGGCGATGACATTTTTGATGATGTTTTCACCATTAAGCAGGTCAGTTGCCTGTGCTTTTTCACTATTGAAGGCCACCATGCCCATCAGCATTACGCCTGTCAGGACTGAAACCGTTACCGGTTTTAATTTCTGTTGCTTATTTTTTCCGAGCAGAAAGTCAGGACAGTGCAGCGTGACCAGCGCGGGCAATATGGTCATGCTGGCGAGGAACGAGGTGGAAATGGCAATAGCCACCAGTCCGCCAAATTTAATCAGGGGCGGCACATCACTGGTCAGCAGAACGCTGAATCCCAGGGCAATGGCGGCAAAGTTGAAAAACAATGCCCGGCCTGTTGTGGGGTATAAATTGATCAGGCGACTTTCAACAGAGCTTGTGCCTTCTGACAGTAATTCTTTCATCCGGTCAATGGTATGGATGGCAAAATCAACGCCAAGACCAATTGCGATAGAGGCAAACATAGAGGTTCCCACCCCAAGCCAGATATCGCCAAAGCCCATGACGGCATAGATCAGCAGGATTGACATGCCCACCGGAATAGCGGCAAATAACCCGGCCCACAGGGATCGAAACAAGAGGGCTGTCATCGAAATAACCGCGAGGAAAGCGACCAGAACACTGGCCATGTGGCTGTCTTTGATGCCTTTGATCCAATGGTAATCCACATTAACCCTGCCGGTAACGTTGGCCTTGATCTGATCAGTGTTAAAATGATCAGTGAGATATGCCTCTACTGCCAAAACCACAGCACGATTCTGGACAAAACTGCCAACGTTCAAATTCGCTCTGACCAGAGCCAGCCTACGGTCGCCGTCGATTTCTTCCTCAAAGTCCGTTGGCTCCCCGGATGCCGAATAGAGCAGGAACAGTTGGGCGATGAGCATGTCATTGTCCGGGATACTGTAATAGTCCGGATTATTTTCATTGACCGCTTTGTGCATCTGCTTGATGTAATCGACGATTGACGTCGTGCCGCCGATATTGGGCAGTGTCTCCAGATATTCCTGTAGCGCGTCAATTCGGTTAAGATTCTCAGCCTTATAGAGGTCTTCCAATTCAGGCGTTTCTATCATAATGTCCAGATAATATGTCCCGTCCATTTTGGCATTAATGCGCTTGTCCGCCTTATATAAAGGTTCGGTAGATTTGAAGTTCTCAATGCGCATTTCTTCAATGATCACACGGTTCGTACCAATAATTCCGAGCAGGACAACCATGGCCCCGGCGGTCAAAATCTTTTTCGGGTTAGCCAGGACAGCTTGCCCGAGGGATTGCATCATGTGGGCCGATTTGCTGAAGGTTTGCTGATGTTTAAAGGAGCGGCTCCCGCGTTTGGGCAGCAAGCTCAGCAATGCGGGCAGAAAAGTCAGCGAATAGGCCCAGGCTATGAAAACACCCAGTGCTCCAAAAAGCCCGAAATACTGGATGGGTGGCATATCGTTGGTGGGCCAGAGTGACAGAAAACCAGCCATTGTTGTGACAGTCGTTAAGGTGACAGGCCGCCACATGGATGCCATGGCGCGCACCACCAGTTCCTTTTGTCCGGCATCCGGGTGTTCTGTCATCTCCTCATAATATTGGCTGAAGATATGCAGTGAATCTGCGACCGCAATTCCGATTAAACAGACAATAAGACCATTGGTGATCACGTAAAAGCTGACCCCAACCCCCGCCATGATACCAAAGGTTCCAACGGCGGTCGCCAGAACAATCAGGTTGGGCAGGATTGTCGCGCGCGGCGTAAAGAAGGCGAGAAATAATATGATCGTGATGATCAGACCAGCCAGCGGGTTAAGGGTTTTAGTGTCATTATCGATGTAGGTCGCCATATAGCCGGAAACCGCACCTTCGCCCGCCACATGAATTTCATCTTCAAGGGTGTTCGGGGCCGATTTTATCAATTTCAGAATGGCCTCATAGGTTTCCGGTGCTTTTGCCTCGTCAATCAATTCGGCAATGATGATGGTCGTGCTTCTGTCCCGCGCAACAAGGCTGCCTTGATACAGAGGGAAATGATCAATGGCATTCTTGATCCAACCAATACGGCTGTCCGATTTGGGGGGCATGTCAAAGAAATCCTGCACTTCCATACCATCATTTGTGCCAACGATGTTGGATTCTGTGGCAAGGCTGATCAGCCTGTCGGGATCAATATTGTCTAGACGCTGGATATTATCGGTAAGCCACTGGACCAGTGTAAGACTATCAGGGTTATAGATGCCCGTATCGCTTTCGTTAATCACCGCGACCACAATGGGGTCGGAAAGTCCGAATATCTCCTGCACCTTATGGCGGTATATGAGGGAGGGTTCCTCAGGATTGATGAAGGCATCGGATGTGGTGTCCTTGACCATCGTCGGCAGGAAACTTCCCGTAAAGCCCAAAAAAATAATGCTCAGGATAATGATTGGCCACCGGAGGCCCATCATGCGCCAAAAGAACTGTTGAGCTTTGGTTTGTGGAAATAATATTGTGTGTTCAGTCATTGTTCCAGTCCTTGTTTGATGGCTCTCTATATAGTGTATATACMCACTATAAGGTAAAAAATATAATATGTGTAATTACACTATATAGGATATAATATTCGACTTGTCAAATATTTATTTCCGGAGAATATTTATAAAGTATTAGCGAGATTATCCAGAGAAGCTTTAGCTTCCTGCCAATGGGGATCCCCTAATTTATCTTCAATTGTATCTTGCGCCTGTTGCCATAGAGGGAGTGCTTTTTCCAAAGTCGCCTGCCCAAATGGCAACAGGCGCATGGCTCTTGACCGTCGATAGCCTTCTGGTCCAACTTCTATAAACCCTTTTTTTGCAAGAAGTTGAAGGTTTCTGGTTAAGGTAGTGCGTTCAATACCCATTCGGTCGGCAAAGGCCGATATAGAATCAGGCGCACCCACCTTAATGGCCACTAACAGGGAAAGTTGTGTATTTTTTATACCAAGGGGGCGCAGGGTCTCATCATAATAACGCGAAACTATACGTGCTGCCTTRCGGGTTCTGAGGGCGGCGCAATTCTTGGAAATATAATCTGGAGTTGTCATAATCTGTGCCTTTTATATATTGTATATGCACATCTTCTTGATGTCAAGCAAGACAGATTTGCTTATCTGTAGCATATCTCTAAAGACTGACAGAATAGACCATGTCATAAAGCACAAGAACTGGAGTAATATAAAACAGGACCACCTCTCTGGCTATAATAAGATCAGGATCCATACATATCAAGCCCCTGACAAGGCCTTCTGGAACAGGGGAATATGGGGGATCAGCAGGAATGTTTCTCCTTTTCAAGCGCTATTTTCTTCAATCGCGTAACCTTCACTGCGAACAGTTCGGATGATATCTGCCTTGCCGCCTTCATTAAGGGCTTTTCTCAGACGCCTGACCGCCACATCGACCGAGCGATCCTCCAGATATATGGTCGTCCCCCACGCCAGATCAATCAACCGGTTGCGGCTGAATACACGACCAGGATATGATATCAGGGCTTTTAACAGACGGAACTCCGTTGACGCCAGTTCAACGGGGTCACCGTCACGCGTAACACGTAACTTGACTAAATCCATTTCGACACCTGCATATTCAATTTTTTCTTCGTGAAGATCAGGATGAGACCGGCGCAGCACGGCGCGCACGCGCGCGATCAATTCTGATGGCAGATAAGGCTTCACAACATAATCATCAACACCTACTTCAAAGCCTCTCACCCTGTCATCTTCTTCGCCGCGTGCGGTGAGCATGATGACAGGCAGGGATCTGGTTTCCTTTTCACTACGGAGTTTCTTCATGATCCTGATACCTGATATTTCTGGTAGCATCCAGTCCAGAACAAGAAGATCAGGAAGGGCTTCTTCAATCATTTTCAGTGCACTCAGTCCATCTGCGGCCAGACCGACACGAAAACCTTCTTCTTCCAGATTAAACTTTAAAATCTCGGCCTGCCGGCTTTCATCTTCAGCAATCAGAATATACAATGTGTCAAGGGCCATAGAGAAACTTCCAATCGTTTTATTCTATAATGATCGATATTGCCTGATCAGCTTTCTCACGATCACGTTCAATATAATGCCCTGTTTTAACATAATAAACCTGTTCGGCAATATTTGTTGCATGGTCACCGATACGTTCGATATTTTTTGCAATGAACAACAGATGTGTCAAAGCTGTAATATTTTTGGGGTCTTCCATCATATAGGTCAGAATTTCACGGAACAGACTTGTGTAAATCTTGTCAACTTCCGTGTCCTGTGCCAAAACGGCCAGTGCTTTTTTAGCATCTCGCCCCCGGTAAGCCTCCAAAACATCATGGATCATATTGTCAACCAGCGCATGGATACGTCTCAGTGAATTTCCAAATTCAGAAACCAGTGGCATCTTTGTCAGGGTAATGGTTCGTTTGGAAATATTTTTCGCATGATCGCCTATGCGCTCCAGGTCGCTGGAAATCTTCAGAGCCGCAACAATTGACCGCAGGTCATCCGCCACAGGTTGGCGAAGGGCGAATATCTGTGTGGCACGGGTTGCGACCTCCAGTTCCAGTTGATCTATAAAAATATCATCTGCGACCACTGTTCTGGCTAACGCAACATCATGCTCCACCAGACTGGTGATTGACTGATCCAGTTGAAGCCGGGCACGTTCGCCCATCTCGACGATCATCTTCTCCAGATTGCCCAGTTCCGCATCATAGGCCTGTACGATATGTTCTTTTGGCATCTGTTCTCTCCTAACCGATACGGCCTGTGATATAGGCTTCCGTTTTTGAATTTTTAGGTGCTGTAAATATCCTGTTGGTCTCGCCCTGTTCGACCAGTTCACCCAGATGAAAATAGGCGGTATAGTCGGAAACACGCGCCGCCTGCTGCATTGAATGGGTGACAATCACAATGGTGTAGCGTTCCTTCAACTCATTTATCAGCTCTTCGATTTTAGCCGTTGCGATGGGGTCCAGTGCTGAACAGGGTTCATCCATCAGGATAACCTCCGGCTCAATGGCTATGGCGCGGGCAATGCATAGTCTCTGCTGTTGTCCGCCGGAAAGGCTGGTACCCGATGCATTGAGACGATTTTCCACCTCATCAAGCAATCCGGCACGTCTCAGGCTTTTTTGAACAATGGCGTCCAATTCTTCCTTGCTATTGGCCAGCCCGTGGATACGGGGGCCGTAGGCCACATTATCAAAAATGGATTTTGGAAAGGGATTGGCCTTTTGAAATACCATACCAATCCTGCGCCGCAACACTTCTACATCCACGTCTCTTGCGTAAATATCATGCCCCCCAAGCTTGATTTCTCCCTCAACCTTACAAGTGGCTATCAAATCATTCATCCGGTTTAAACAGCGCAGATATGTTGTTTTACCACAGCCCGAAGGGCCGATTAACGCTGTCACCCGGTTTTCAGCAATATTCAGATGGACGTTTTTGAGCGCCCTGTTATTGTCATAAGAAACAGACACATTTTTCGTTGTCATCTTGGGGGGCGTTGGATTATCTGTTGTTGCCATAACATTGACAGATTTTATTTCTATATATGTATCCATTATCTCTACCATTTTTTTTCAAATTTCCGACGCAACAAGACAGCCCCAAGATTCATCAGAATCAGGAACAGGATCAAGACGATGATAGCTCCCGCTGTTTTTTCTGCAAAAGCCCTCTCAGGACTGTCAGACCAAAGAAATATCTGAACAGGCATGGCTGTCGCAGGGTCCGTGAAACTGCCTGGAGGATCAGCGATGAAGGCCACCATGCCGATCATCATGAGCGGCGCTGTTTCGCCGAGCGCCCGGGCCATCCCCAGTATGGCTCCCGTCAACATTCCCGGAAGGGCCAGGGGTACCACATGGTGAAAAACCATTTGTATTTGCGTGGCACCCAGAGCCAGAGCCGCCTCTCTTATGGAAGGCGGAATGGCCTGAAGGGAAACTCTTGAGGCAATGATGATGGTTGGCAAGGTCATAAGGGCGAGCACCATTCCCCCAACCAGCGAAGACGACCTCGGCAGGCCAAAGATGTTCAAAAACAGGGCCAGCCCCAACAGACCAAATATGATTGAGGGAACCGATGCCAGATTATTGATGTTCACTTCAAGAAAGGCAGTCCAGTTATTTTTGGCGGCAAATTCCTCAAGATAAACCGCCGTCATTACCCCGACAAAGAATGACAATAAAAAACATATGACGAGGGTGAGCAGGGAACCGATTAAAGCCCCCCCCACACCGGCGCGTTCCGCGTCGCGGCTATCGCCATTAGTAAGAAAACCCATATTGAAACGAGTGCGGGTGCGATCTTCCTCTGCCAGCATCCTGACCCAGTCAAGCTGCTGCTCTGTAAGGCGACTGGCACCTTCCTCAAAATCCGCTTTGACCGCCATATCCATATCATCTGACGCGGGTAGCCAAATGAATTTCTTATCAGGAATAGTCGCCCGAAGGACATCCTCGGCATCGGCACCGATGAGGCGAAAGAAATCACGCCGCGCTTTACGACCAGAAATTTCTGGCTCGGCTTCGCGCACGATATGGCGCAATAAGGCGTAGCTGTCGCCCGCTGCCTCATCATGCCACGCGGGTTCCACATCAAATCTTATTTCAGTCTTAAAAAAAGCTCCGACCCCTTGATATGATATTGATACGATAAGGAACATCAGGAAACCGAGGCTCATGGCAATGGCTAAACGACCAAGACGCTGAAAGTTACGTTCCGTCCGATAGCGCCCTGTCAATCCCGGCACAGCTTTTGCCGATAATGGCGATATTTGTATCAAATCAGTCATATTGTTCCTGATATTTATTTACAATCCATCTGGCCAGAATATTGAAGGCCAGTGTCACACACAGGAGGATCATCCCAAGAGCAAAAGCAGCCAGCGTTTTAGCGCTGTCAAATTCCTGATCGCCCGTGAGCAGCATAACGATCTGAACCGTCACGGTGGTCACAGCTTGCAGAGGATTAAACGTGAGGTTCGCCGCAAGACCTGCCGCCATCACAACAATCATTGTCTCCCCGACCGCCCGCGATGCCGCAAGTAAAATACCACTGGCAATACCGGGCAAAGCCGCAGGAATAACAACTTTACGGATGGTTTCCGAACGGGTAGCCCCCATTCCCAGGGAGGCTTCCCGCAGGGCTTCCGGAACCGCTCTTATCACATCGTCCGATATGGATGACACCAGAGGAATCATCATCACACCCATCACAAGACCCGCCGCCAGTGCCGATTCTGCCGCCACATCAAGTCCGAGAGAGACGCCCGCTGACCGTAGGGCAGGGGCGATAACAATGGCAGCAAAAAAACCATAAACAACCGTTGGAATACCGGCCAGAATTTCCAGGGTTGGTTTGATAACCGCCCGGTGGSGCGGAGGGGCATATTCCGCCAGATATACCGCCGAATAAACCCCCAGGGGTGCGGCGATGGAAAGGGCAACCACGCTGATAAGAGCCGTTCCTGTCATGAGGGGCAGCATGCCAAAAGCGCCTGTTGAGCCAACCTGGTCTTCGCGCATGGCGGTCTGTGGTGACCAGTTGGTTCCAAACAGGAAGTCCGCAACAGATACTTGTTTGAAAAAAAGAATTGTCTCCAGAAGCAAAGACAAAACGATCCCGATCGTGACAAAAATAGCCATGACAGAACAGGCTATAAGGGTGAACCTTATAACCTGTTCCTGAGGTCGGCTTTTTTGTCTGGCAAGTGCGCTCATTTCTTATTGCTTGGCTATTTGGTTCATGATCTGCGCGCGCAGCATTTTATGCTCTGCGGCGGGCATGGGGATCAAACCGCGTTCGGACAGATAACCGTCATCACCAACTGCCCTGTCACTGGTGAATTCTGTGATGAATTCAACCAGCCCCGATACAACGCCCGCATGTTCTGCCTTGACATAAAAGAACAAAGGGCGTGAGATGGGATAGGAGCTGTCGGCAATATTTTCAAAGGTAGCTCCGATACCATTGATTTTTGCAGCCTTCACCACATCCTGATTCTGATCCAGAAAGCTGAAGCCGAAAATACCCAGCACATCTGTATTGGCTTTCAGACGCTGGACAATGAGGTTATCATTTTCGCCCGCATCAATATAGGCACCATCTTCGCGGATGCTATGGCATATTTTCTTGTAAGCTTTTTTGTCGGTCTTTTTGAGTTTTTTCACCCATGCAACCTTTTTACAACCGGCCTCCATGGCAAGTTCAAGGAAGGCATCCCGTGTCCCTGATGTGGGGGGAGGGCCTAATACTTCAATCTTGATGTTGGGCAGAGTAGAATTTACATCTTTCCAGGTATGGTTTGGATTGGGAACCAGGGTGCCATTTTCCAGTGGCATGTTTTGCACCAAAGCCATAAAGATGTCGCGCGTGGTCAAGTTAAAAGTTGCGGCAGACTTGGCATTTGCCATAACAATTCCGTCATAACCGATTTTAACTTCTATAATATCCTTCACGCCATTCTTGGCGCAACGGGCCGCCTCCGATGATTTGATGGCACGGGACGCATTGGCCACACTCGGTGTATCGGCCTCTGAACCAGCGCAAAATAACTTGAAGCCGCCGCCGGTTCCAGTGCTTTCCACAATCGGTGTTGCGAAGTTGGTTGTCCGCCCGAACCGCTCAGCAACGACTGTGCTGAAAGGGTAAACGGTTGATGATCCGACAATGCGGATCTGATCCGTTGCCGATGCTGATATCGCTGAAGTAGCGAGCAGGGCTATACCCACAGTGATTGATTTAAAGGTCATCTCAAATTCTTTCATTTTTCCAATATCCGAGAAACATACCTGGAAAATGAGACGGAAAAATTACAGGAATATGACAGTTGTGTTACAAGTCAACTATTCTGGATTTAGGGGAAAGCTGACGGAAAAAACCGTCCCTGCCGCCACACTGCTCTCAATACGGAGTTCCCCCAAATGGCGGTTTACGATATGTTTCACAATGGCGAGCCCGAGGCCGGTGCCGCCAAGGTCACGCGAGCGGCTTTTGTCTACTCTATAAAAACGTTCGGTCAGGCGCGGGATATGTTTCTCTGGAATAGGCGTGCCGAGATTATGAATCATAACCTCTACCATAGTATCCTGCCTTTCCACGCGAAGGGTCACTTTGGTGTTCCGTTGGCCATATTTTATGGCGTTGTCCACCAGATTGTAAATGGCTTGATATAATTCTTTATATACCCCTCGCATATCGGGCAATTCATCATCCATTTCAAGCAGGATAGACATTCCTTTTGCACGAGCCTTTGTCGACAGGGCTTTAACGATGTTTGTCATGACAGAAGAAAGATTCACATTCTCATCCGGCAAGATATGTTCAACGGCTTCTGTCGCGGACAGGCTCAGAAGGTCATTGACAATACTATGCATGCGATCGGTTTCCTCAGCCATTAATTCGATAAAACGTGCCCGCGTTTCCGGTTTTTCCCCCGCCCGGCCCTTTAAAGTTTCGATTATCGCAATCAGAGTTGTCAAGGGCGAGCGTAATTCATGGCTGACATCAGCAACAAACGAAGCCCGCATTTTTTCTGCCTCGCGAATTTCAGTGGTTTCATATAGGGCTATATAAGCCCCGTGACCTTCGGCATTCTGAAAGGGGCTTATGTTGGCCTGAAAGGTCCGTTTACGTCGAGCCGTTCGCACTATTTCACATTCCAGAGCTTCACCCTTTTCAAACACACGCGCGCATATCTCCAGAAAATAGGTATCCGTGATCATTGTAGAAAGATATTTATCTGCCTTAAATCCTTCAAAGATCTCTACCGCCTTTTTATTTGCGGCAAGAAGCACAAGTTCCGGCGATATAATAATGATTGGCAGCGGCAAGCTATCCAATGATTCTGACCGGTAAAAAGGCGTTTTTACTTTTTGGTTTGTTCTTTTCTTCATGCCTGCGTTTATGAACGAAACCATGAATACTGGCAACCCGGATATGGCCTGATGAAACAAAACTGTCATATTTCTGCCATCAGCCCGTCATTTATCATCAGTATTTTCCAGCATACGAACCATTCGTAATCTTAAAAATATACTGCCAGATGATGGTGGAACAATGGAGGAAATAAAATGAAATTGATTAAATGCATCCTAACAACCACAGCAATGACAACAATTTTTCTTACGGCAAATGCAAGTGCGCAAAACGTTGGCAAGCTCGAAAGTGAAATCACTGAACTGCGTCAGCAATTAAGCAAAATTACAAAGAAGCTGGAAACCGTAGTCAAAAAAGTTGAGGAAAATAAAACCAGTCCTATAAAGGTAAAATGGGAACCAGCACCGGAAATCTCAAGCCCGGATGGCCGGTTCAAAATGAATTTACGCGGTCGTCTCTTTATGGATAGCGCCTGGATCAATGACGCCAATAATAATGAGAACACCAAAGCGACCGAGTTTAGAACTGCCCGTCTGGGAATTGAAGGCATAGCCTGGACAGATGTGAAATATAAATTCGAGATTGATTTTGCGGGCGATATAGCGACTGTCAAAGATGCTTATCTGCAATGGAGTGGACCGGTTAAAGTAAAAATTGGCCAGTTCAAGACACCAAACTCGCTGGAAGAGCAGACTAGCTCCCGCTACATCACTTTCATGGAACGCGCCTCTTTCACAGATGCCTTCGGCCTTGCCCGCCAAATGGGCGTTGGCGTTGGTTATAGCGGCGATGATTATACCGTGAATGTTGGTATCTTTCGCGGAGCTAACGCCACCAAGAGTGAGGATGAAGGCTATGCCCTGGCAGGCCGGGTGACTTATGGGCCAAAATTTGGCAATACCCAACTGCATTTTGGCACGTCCTTTCGCTATCAGAAACCTGGCGCAGATCAGAGTCTCATTCGCTATCGTCAACGCCCCCACGCCCATCTTGCGGCGAACCGCTATGTGGCCACAGACCGTATTTCCGAGAGTGATACCTTCCTTGGTCTGGAAATGGCCGCTGTGATGAATTCCCTTTCCGTGCAGGCAGAATGGGCCACGGTCAAGGCAAATCTGGCGAATCCGGCAACAGGTCAGAATGACCCCACCTTTTCTGGTGGTTATATCGAAGCCAGTTATATTCTTACAGGTGAAAAACGGTCTTATAAAGCAAAAAAAGGTTCCTTTCAGCGGATCAAAGTCAATAATCCAGTATTTTCCGGCGGCATGGGCGCATGGCAACTTGCCGTTCGTTATGATCGGATAGATTTGTCGGACGAAGGTATTTTCGGGGGTGAGCAGGATACCTTCATTGTTGGTGTTAACTGGTGGCTGAACCGTCACACCCGTTTCATGGTAAATTATTCGAATTCCCAGATCAAAAATGCAAGAGATGTATCCCTTAATGATATAAACGGCGAAAATAGTGTGAATGCATTAGGTATTCGCGCCCAGGTTGACTGGTAGATCAAGCAGTCAGGCGGTAGTTTCTTTTTTGGAACTACCGCCTTTGGTTTATCACCGGGATGACCTTATGCGCTGGTCAGTGCTTTTTCGGGAAAAGTTGATTTTTTACCTAAAAAGGCTATATTGGAAGGCATGCAAACACCTACACAGAATGACATTAATCGTATATATGCAGGGTTTAATCAGGCCTATCTTTCTGAACCCGAGCGATATGATTTTCTTAGCATCAGTCAATTCTGTGATACGGATAACGGATTGCGGCTGGAACTTAATGATGACATTGCGCGGGGCTACTGGGAATTATACCGTCCCAATAGTGAAATGCTTATTTGTCTGGCCGAAGGGTTTTATCACGCGGAATATCATCAGACCATATTGCCGACACAGGATGTGGTAACGCTAAGATTTGTTTTGTCCGGCAAATATGGTCTGGCCTATGAAAAGGCAGGAAAGCTTGATATTCCACAGGCCAGTGCCTCGATAATGTATACCAGAGAAGATCATTCATTTGACCTGTCCATTGACAAGGGTAGTCATTTAAGCTCGGTCACGCTGCATATGCGCCCCCGTTTTTTATATGACAGTTTTGAAATAAACAGAAAGAAAATACCATCTCATCTTCAGGATGTGATTTTTGGTGGTGAATTGAGCAAGAATATTTATAACTTCCCCCTGTCTCCGGGCATTATGAACAACATTCTCGATCTGCTGTGGATGCCATATGAAGGGGCACGGCGACGTATTTTCACCGAAGCAAAATCAGCAGAACTGGTCTGTCGTCTGTTTCAGGAGATCGAAGATGATTTTGAAGCTATTCCCGTTCTGGCAAGTCCGGCCAATACACGGAAAAAGAAAATTCTCGAAGCCCAGCGGATTTTGGTGGAAAATTATAAATCCCCGCCAACCATTAATGACCTAGCCCGGCAGGTTGGGCTAAATCGCAGCAGCCTTTGTGCTGAATTCAAGGAAATATTGGGCAGCACAATATTTGATTTCTGTCAGGAATTTCGCATGAATAAGGCGCGGGAATTGCTTCTTGATCGAAATTTGCAAATCTCTCAGGTATCCACTCTGGTGGGATATGAACATGCCACAAATTTCACCGCTGCTTTCAAAAAGAAATTTGGCTTTCTGCCCAAAGCCATCCGCAGTCACTAAGGTTCTTTTCTGTCTACTTATATATAATCGCATTATTCATTCGGACGATTGCATCATTATTAAAATAATATTTCTGATACGATGTCTTTTGCAAAACAAAAAAATATTTTTTCAGGGCAAATAGCAATAAATTTGAAAGGATGAGGAATGACCAATATTTATAAATCAGCAGAAAACAGCAAATCGTTGAGAAAACTGGCGGAATCAACAACCCTTGCCGGACTATTCTCTCTTGCGGCAGTAATGGTACCAAATGGGGCAATCGCTGATGAGGCGGCAGAAATAAATGAAGACACCGGTTTTGAAGAAATCGTTGTCACCTCCCGCAAGCGTTCGGAAAGCATGTATGATGTGCCCATCAGCATCAATGTGGTTTCTGAAAGCATGATTGAAAATATGGGGGCAACGGATTTTACCGATCTGTTGCGTTCCGTTCCCAGCCTGACCGCCTATCAGAATGGGCCGGGCCGGACCCGTATTTTTATACGCGGTATTGCCAATGGCGGGGGAAATGACAATGACACACAGAATCAGGAAACGGTCAGTATCTATCTGGATGAAATTCCCATCTCACTGGGCGCCATGAATCCGGAACTTAGCCTGTTTGACCTTGACCGGGTTGAAGTGCTGCGTGGGCCACAGGGAACGCTATACGGGGCGGGTGCCATGGCTGGAACCATACGGCTGGTTTCCAAAAAACCCAATCTTTCAGAAATAGAAGGCAAGGCAGAGGCAGAATTATCAACGGTCCGCCATGGCACTGAAAATTATGGCTTCAAGGGGTTGGTTAATGTGCCAATCATTGAGGATAAGATTGCCATTCGCGCCAGCGGCTATTTCCGCCATAATGGGGGGTATATTGATAATGTCGCAACGGGTGAGAAGGATATTAATGACGGCTCAACCAAAGGGGTAAAGATTGCTGTCAGGGCCATGATCACAGAGGAATTTACGGCGGATTTCAGTTTTTTCCATCATGATTATTCAGATAATGGCCGCCCGGAAGATTTTGATGCCACCCCATTATTCACCCGGGATTCAACATCATTTGATGGATATGATGATGAAATGCAGATATATAATATGACGTTAAATTATGATTTGGGCTGGGCCAATCTGGTTTCCTCCTCATCGTATTTTGACCGGCATATCATAAATCGGCGCTCCCTTGATCTGTTATTCACACTGGCTCTGCCGCCAGGCATTACGCCCCATGAGCTGGTTGATGATACGACACTGGATGTATTTGCCCAGGAAGTCAGACTGTCATCAACGACGGACAGTGATTTGCAATGGACGGTTGGCGGTTATTTTGACAAGAAGGATACGCTGTATCTGAACACTTTTCCCGTGCCGGGCGCGGATGCGGTTCTGGGCATCCCGTCTTCTGATTTTGGCGCGCCGGCTGACCATTTGTTCTTTGGTTTTGATGACCTGACCGTTAAGACATTTGCTATCTTTGGCGAGGCCTATTATTCAATTGACCAATTCACCATAACGGCGGGGCTGCGCTATTTCAACTGGCAGCAGGATATTGATTTTTTCCAGTCCGGCCTGTTTAACGGTGGCTCAAACAGTGACCCCCGGCCCCAGAGTAAGGAGGACGGTTTTAATCCCAAGTTGAATATTTCCTTTGACGTCAATGACAATATGCTGGTTTACGCCCAGGTGGCCCGTGGCTTCCGTTATGGCGGCATTAACGGTGCTATTCCCGAGGCGGTCTGTGCAGATGAACTGGCGGACGTGGAACGGGAAGGGGGCGATACCCGTTTCTTTGATTCTGATAAAACCTGGAATTATGAAGTGGGGGCCAAGGGAACAACAGAAGACGGCAAATTATCCTATAATGCCGCCTATTTCTATATCAAATGGCAGGATATGCAGACCAGCCGCAGCTTTGATTGTGGTTTTGGTTTTCGTGAAAATGTGGGGGGCGCCACCAGTCAGGGTATTGAAGTGGAACTGAATGCCCATCTCACCGAAGGGCTGACCCTGAGCCTTGGCGGCTCTTACACCAATTCAGAATTGTCCGAGGATGTGCCTAACCTGAGCGCGGTGAAGGGTGACAGGGCGCCCTTTGTCCCGGAATATTCCTTTAACGGATCTGCGGAATATGTGTTTCCCATCGCCAATAATATGGATGCTTTCATCTGGGCAAATCTGCAATATGTGGGTGAGCGTTTCACCGAATTTAACAGGACAACAGCCAATGATCGCAAGATGGAGGAATATACCATTGCCAACCTTCGTATCGGGGTTGAGTGGGAAAATCTGGAAATCTCTCTCTTCGCCAATAACCTGCTCGACAGTCATGGCGTGGTCAGGGCTTTAAGGCGCCCGCCCTTTGACCCGGATGCGGCGATCCGTGTGGAGCCGCGCACTATCGGCGTCACGGTCAGAAGCAATTTCTGATCGGGCGTTGAAACCGCACTATCCGCCCTTCAGAAGTGAAGTTGAATTGTCCCATGATTATATTTGAGAATGTTAATATTTTTGACGGTATATCGCCTGAAATCAAGGAAAATCATCATGTGGCGATTGAGGGGGACAGGATAAAGGAAATATCCCACCGGAGAATCAGTTTTTCCGGTGGGCAGCGTATTTCCGGCCAAGGGAAAACCCTGATGCCGGGATTGATTGATGCCCATTTCCATGCCTGTCTGGTTAAGGTTGACGGATATGATTCTTCAACCATACCACCGTCATTATTATATCCTGCGGCGAGCCGTTTGCTTGAAGATGCCCTGCGGCGCGGATTTACGTCTGTTCGTGATGCGGGGGGGGCTGATTTCGGTCTGGCGGAGGCGGTAAAACAGGGGCTTGTCAATGGCCCGGAAATTTTCTTCTCAGGCCGTCCCATAACCCAAACCGGGGGGCATGGAGAAATACGTCCAAAAATATATGAAGAACCCTGTCTCTGCTCTGCCCATCAGCCTCATATGGTCATTGTGGCTGACGGGGTGGATCAGGTGCGAAAAGCGGTGCGGGAGGAATTCCGCAAAGGGGCGCATCAGATCAAGCTGATGCTGAATGGCGGGGTCTCATCTGAGGCCGATCCGGTATGGCTATGCCAATTCACTGACGATGAAATAAAAGCCGCCGTCGAGGAAGCAGATCGCCGAAGATCATATATTATGGCCCATATTTATCAGGATAAACAGATCCGCAAGGCTGTGGAACTGGGGATCAGAACAGTGGAGCATGGAAATTTTTTGCAACTGGAAACCGCACATCTCATGGCAAAACAGGATGTATTTCTGGTTCCCACATTAATTACCTATCAGGCCCTTAAAAATCATGGGAAATCCTATGGTTTTCGGAATGAGAATTTTCAAAAACTGTCAGAGGTCATGGCGGCAGGTTTGCAGTCACTGGAAAATGCCATGAAGGCCGGTGTGAATATTGGCTTTGGCACCGATCTGCTGGGGGCAATGCATGAATTTCAGTGTGAGGAATTCCAAATTCGCCGTGAAATACAGTCGCCCTATGAAATTCTGCGATCAGCTACGGCGATTAACGGCAAAATTCTGGACTCAAAGGGCATGTTGGGTATGGTGGCACCTGATGCCCCGGCTGACCTGATCATCATTGACGGTAATCCCCTGCATGACCTGTCCCTGTTCAATAGCAGGGGCGATCACATTGCTATTGTGGTGAAAAAAGGTAATATCGTCATTAGAAATTGATAAATAACCCGGAGCCGTAACTCTATGAGAAAAAAAGTATTTTTCTGTTTGGCAGCAATTATTTTTTCTATAAATATTTCTGTCACATATGCTCAAACCGTCAGAATCATCATGCAAACCTCTGCCGGGGATATTGGGCTGGAACTATATCCTGAAAAAGCGCCGGTTACGGTCAGGAATTTCCTGAAATATGTGGATGGCGGATATTATGGCGGCGGTCGTTTTTACCGGGTGGTGCGGGCGGATAATCAGGTTCAGAATAAAATAAAAATCGGCGTTATTCAAGGCGGTATGGGCCGTGATGTGAGGGATTTTCCCTTCGCGCCCATCCCCCTTGAAACCACAGGGAATACCGGCATTCTTCATAAAGACGGCGTGATTTCCATGGCGCGGGACAAGCCCGGCTCGGCAACGTCAGAATTTTTTATATGTGTGCAGGATCAGCCGGATCTCGATTTTGGTGGAATGAGAAATCCAGATGGTCAGGGGTTTGCCGCCTTTGGCAAAGTCATTTCAGGCATGAATATAGTGCGCAAAATACAGAATATGGCTACAGACCAGCCAAAAGGTAATAAGCTGAAATTTTCCAGTGGCCAGATTCTTAGTAACCCTGTGATCATTACTCATACGAAACGCCTGACGGAATAAGTGGCATTGACCCTTGATAAATAAGGAAGTAATCACGACATCTGCGGTGATATTTTTTTAGTCATTATTTTTTGTATAAACTCAGACTATGTCTAGCGCAATATCAGACCTGTTTGACCCATTTTCCCGATGCGCCGCAGCCAAATTTAAGCCTGTAAGTTCAACTACTTACTGGCTTTTTTGTTTCATCATATGAAGCCAGGAGATATATTTTATAGAAATCAGAATTTCCGGCCAATTTTCTTTAATAATGGCGTTTCATTATCAGCCGTATACCATGGAACACCGTCCTTTATCACCAAGTCCGGTTTGTTCAAAATACTCATGCTATAACGGGGATCTCCATCCACAATAATGATATCGGCCAGCATTCCTGGTTCAATGGTGCCAAGTTGACGTTTGCCGCCTAGCAGCTTCATTTTTCCAAGAACTTCACCGTTGGTTTTTGTGGCGGCTGACAGTACTGCGATGGGAGACATGCCGGAGTCAACCAGAGCGCCCATTTCCCGCCACATGGATTCGGTATGGAAATTCATTGGTGATCCGCCGTCGGTCCCGACGCCAATCAAGGCACCGGCCTCAATAAATTGACGGGAAGCGATTTTTGCATTTTTGATTTCAAGCTCCACATTGCGAAAATAAGGCTTTCTGTGGAAGTTTTTAAAGGACCTCTGAAACTCTTCATATAATTTTTTGGGAAGGGTCTCTTTTAAACGGCTGTCCTGAAGTCTTGCCGGGAAAGCGACAGTTGCCGGGTAAATCCAAATGCGATGAGCAACGGTCTGGATAACGGGCTTGTGGCTATGAGCAACCCGGCTGAGCAGCTCCTGAGAATAAGGCGGGTTCTTGGCTGACCCCATATGCTGCAAAACATCAACACCTGCATTTAAAGCCATATCAATCTTATCGGGATGATAAAGATGGGCATGCACCTTAACACCTCTCTTATGAGCCTCCTCTACTATCGCATTGTAGTCAGCCTGAGTAAGACCTTCCCAGGCTTTAATAATATCATAGCCGGCTTCAATATTTTCAATGGTCTTCATCCGGGCTTCCTTGGTGCTACTCACCACATGCGCCATCTCTGCAGGCACGATGTTAACCGGAAGTCTTGTGATCCACGGACCGGAAACGATCAGCCGTGGCCCGGGAATTTTTCCCTCATTGATGTCTTTCTTTGTCTTCAGGATACCCGGCGTAGAACCAAGGTCAACAAAACTTGTTACCCCGGCCCGCAATAATTGCCTCGAGGCAATTCTGCGCATTTCATCCAGCCGGCTGGTCCCGTTTATAAATTTATAATATTCTTTGTAATTTCCGTGCCCGAGCAATTCCAGATGGCCATGGAGGTCAATTAGGCCCGGCATCACTGTTTTACCACTGGCGTCAATAATATGGGCACCCTTTGGTATTTTCACATCACTTTTATGACCGGCCTGTAAAATTTTATTACCCTTAATGATCACAACAGAATCATGAATTGGATTTGCTTCATAACCATCAAGTAACATCCCGTTAACAATGGCAATAACGCGACTTTCATCGGCATGGGCACTCCCGCCAATCACCCCTAGTGTGAAAGCGAACACGATAGCCCCCATAAGGCTTATAACTTTACCCAACATATTCATTGATTTTCTCCTAAATAAATTGATTTTTGAGGAGACTAACATTTCGTTTCCTCGAACAATTAACGGAACTTCGATAAAACCTCTTCATTATTCAAATTTGTAAACCTTACCACCCTTCATGACAAAACGAACATGTTGCAATTGTGAAATGTCATTAAGTGGGCTGGAACCGGTCGAGATCACATCGGCATATTTGCCCGCCTCGATGGTGCCAACTTCATCCGACACACCCATCAGATCTGCGGCGTTGATGGTCGCCGTAACAATCGCATCAGCTTCCGACAGCCCAATCCGGACCAGAAACAGAAACTCGTCGGCGTTGCGGCCATGTTCTGGTTCGCCAGAATCGGTCCCGAAAGCGATTTTAACGCCGGCCTTATAGGCCTTGGCAGCATTAGCCATCATGGTTGGGATGGCTTCTCGCGCCTTCACACGAACGCCCTCTGACATGCCAGAATCCGGATCGTTCGCGATTTGCAAAACATGATCGCCAACACTCAGGGTAGTGACCAGATACGCATCTTTTTCTTTGAACAACCGAATGGACTCATCATCAAGGAAGGCACCGTGTTCAATAGAATCGAACCCCGCCCGAAGCGCTGCGTTCACACCAGCCGCCGCATGCGCATGCCCCGCAATTTTGCGCCCCAGCATATGTGCCGCCGTCACCATCGCCACAAGTTCCTCGTCGGTAAAATGTTGTCCGACGCCGGTTTTTGCCTCGCTATTCACACCACCTGTCACCATCACCTTAATCAGGTCTGAGCCTTTCTTGATCTGGTAGCGGACGGCCCGTCTGCAATCATCGGCACCATCACAGATACCATCATGATCAATGACTTTGAACAGGTCATTGCGAAACCCCGTGCTTTTATCACCATGCCCACCCGTTATGGTGATATAGGCACCTGCAGCTTGAATGCGTGGCCCTGGAACCAGCCCGGCACGAACGGCATCCTTGAGCGCGTATATTGCCGTACCCGTAGATCCAATATTACGGATTGACGTGAACCCTGCAAGAAGCGTTAATTTAGCGTAATAAGCCCCATACAATGCTTGATCCGCGTCAGTTTTAGTCGTGATCCAGTTACGCTTGTTCCGGTTGGGCTTCGCGGTTATGTGGTCATGGGCATCAATCAATCCCGGCAAAACAAACTCATCAGAAAGATCAATGAGTTTTGCGTTGCCGTTTCCAACGCCGGAAACGTCGACAAATCCACCAATGACAGAATCAATTCGATCATTATGAATGATAATACTTTGTTTTTTTCGCGGCTTCTTACCCGGGACCGCCAGCAGAGTGCCGGCATGAATAACGGTCCATTGATCAGCGGCTGCTTCTTTCGCCATACTGGCAGCTTTAGCCTGAGTGGCAAAGAAAGCAAGCGTTATTATGATGTAGAATATCTTCATTTATTGTCTCCTAAAAACAAGGCTATTAAGTTCCGACTGCATGGGCCGCTGGTTCAGGGTTTATATCTATGCCCAAATTTTGCAAATACACCCGCATACATCTCCATCCCGTCCCAGAGATTTCCAATACGAATATTTTCATCCTGCGCATGTTGATTATTATCGTAATTTGCGATGGGGAGCATGATAAGCGGAACCTTCAACGCCTCGTCAAAATACGAAATCGGCAAGCTTCCCCCCGAGCTTGGAATGACGACAAGGTCCTTATAGCCAAGGTCGTCTCGCAAGATTGAAATCAACGCGACCGACACGGGCAGATCAACAGGGGTTCTAAGTCCGGGATATCCATAATTTGTCCAGGTAACTTTGGCGACACGTTCATACCGACGACGCGTTTTCACATCCGGTCTTTCCCGCACGATGTGATAGCCCTGCGCCTCAATATGCTTTTCAGTGAGCTTCTTCAGCAAAGCGGGCGTTTGATTGGGGACCATTCGGTATCCGAACGCAGCGGTTGCTGTCGTGACAATCGCATTTCGGGATTTGCCCCCTACCTCACCGGCGCGGATACCTTTTAAATTCAATGCGGGCCACAAGATAGATTCCTGATACCGTACGCCGGGGCTTTCCTGACGCCCAATGGCCAGCTCTTCATGCAATTTCTTGTCAATCCTCGGTAGTCTGGAAATAGCTGCTAATTCAGCCGATGTGGGCGCGAGCACTTCGTCATAGAACCCAGCGATCGTGATCCGGCTATCATCTGCCCGCATGCTGGCTATCAAATGTGCCAGCATGGTGATTGGGTTCGGGGCGTAGTTCCCATAATGGCCGGAATGTAGAGGCCGGTCGGGGCCATAGACGGTCACTTCAAACCCCACCGGGCCACGCGCACCAAAAGTCAGCTTCTTCTTACCTGACTGATGGACAGGACCGTCTGCGAAAAGCATCAAATCCGACTTGAGAAGATGTCCGTGTTTTTTAAGCATATTTTCGAGATAGGGAGATCCTGACTCTTCCTCACCTTCAAAGAAGAATTTCAAATTGACAGAAAGTGGTATTCCTTTGGCTTTCAGAGCGTCTAATGTCGAAAGCACCATTGCGATGGGTGCTTTATCATCGCTGGTGGACCGTGCAAAAATTCGCAAATCCGGATCTACGGGAAAGGAGAGAGAATCAAAGGAAACCTCCTTACCACCTCTCGCAAGATAATTCGTTTTAAGAACGGGTTTAAATGGATCACTGCTCCAGTTTTCTGGCACAACCCGCTGGCCGTCATAATGGCTATAAAACAGGATTGTTGTGGTCGCACCCGGGGTCTTCAATTCACCATATACCGCAGGTGATCCCGGTGCATTGTCTAAAATTTTAGTGGTAATCCCGCGCTTCTTCATCATCTGAACCATGTGCCGAGCATTACGTAATATATCTTCTTGATTTGACGCGTGATTTGGTATGCTGAGAAATTCAAAATATTCCGTCAGAATTTCACGTTCATGTTTTTGACGATAATCGGAAACCGCTGATGCAACCTCTCGCCCGGTCATATCGTCCGCAGCAAAGCTTCCGTCAATCATCGGCAGGGCCAGCACCATCGCGACAGCAACTGCCCTCCTCAATCTTTCAATTAAACTACAAAAACTCATCTGCCAATTTCCCTTCGACTGGATAGTATTTTATTTATGACATGTTGGAGTAGCAGGGTGAAGAATCACCCTGCTCGATACTCTTAACCCTTGATCTTGAAGGTGAACCCAAATGTTCTAGGGTCGCCAAACAAACCACTCGCGAAACCAAGCGGCGTATCAAGCACCTGTAATGTGCGGCGCAGATAAGTTTCCTGAAACAGGTTCTTGACCCATAGCCCAACTTCGTAACGGCCATTTTCTGACTTGTAGGTGATCCGGGCATTTGTCAAATCGTAACCAGGCTGGCTACTCCCGACCACACCATCATTGTCGAAGAACGTCTCGGTTCGATATGACCAGTCTACGGAGAACTGTAGGCCAGCATCATTTGGCAGATCAACTTCATACTGCGCGATAAGAGAAATCGTCGTATCAGGACTGTCGAAAAAATTAAGATCCGACGGATCAATGGGCACGCCATCTGTTCCGACGCCAAAATCGTCAAATTGCTGATCGAGGATACCAAGATTAGCGCGAAGGAGAAGTTGTGGGATCGGGCGCGCTGCAAACTCCACTTCAAATCCTTTGACTGTCGCGGCGCCAGCGTTCTGCAGGAAGAAGCCGATATTGGTGCTGTCCCCACTTGCGCCAAAGGTCTGAACCACGATGTTTGAATAATCAATGAAAAACGCAGAAACATTTATCCGCACCCGATTATCCAGGAAATCGGATTTGAAGCCAACCTCATAGTTCCACAATAGTTCCTGGCCAAAAGTTTCAATGCCACCGAAACCCGCATTTACCCGGCCATTGAAACCACCGGACGCATATCCACGCGAGACTAAACCGTACAGGAACAGGTTTTCGTTTGCCGTATACTCAATGCCAAATTTTGGCTGGAAGGAACCAAAACTTTCAGATGCCGATTCATTCAGATCACCAAATCCACCATCCGCAGGTATATCAAAAATGATGTCCGGTTGATCTTTGAACGGCACACCTTCGGTAATACGGATCAGGTCACCATCTTTGAGTGTCAAACGCTTGTTTTCTTTGTTGTAGCGAAGGCCAGCGGTTATTTTGAGGTCATCGGTTATAGAATAGACCCCATGAACAAACGCTGCAAAGGCATCTGTGTTGGTGCTGGTTAATCGTAACGGACTAATGAATGGTATGAAACCAAGAAAAAAGGGGTTGGTGTGCTGGGTTTCCAGTTCTTCATGCAACCAGAAAACACCCCCCACGAAATTTAAGCGATCATTGGCCAGAAGTGCATTGACTTGAAATTCCTGACTGAATTGCCAACCCTGATCCGATGTCACCTGATCGGCGATTTGTACCGGTGTCCCATCCAGATCCTGGGAGATGGAGGTGCTAAAGCCACGATAGCCGGTCAATGACTTGAAGGTATAATCCCCGCCATTATCGACTTCTGCAATCAGACTGGTTCCATAAAAATCAGCGTCGGAACGTGGATCTCCACGGCCACCAGCGCCTGCTGGTAAAGCCCCGGCCTCAATCCCACCCGTATCAACCGATATTCTGCGGCGGTCATTAAAGTCCGCGTCCACTGGTACAATAAAATCTGCCAAATTCTCGCCTGCTATTCCAGCAGCCGTATCAGACAGCGAACCCGGAACGAATGCCAAAAACAATTCGGGGTAGTTGGCATTCCGCTGAATGCTGACATCCTGGGTTAACAACAGATCAACTGTCTCCCCCACATAACGCAGAGCGAACCGTGTCGCGAGCAGGTTCTTATCTGCAAGTTCCTGGCCCTGAACGAGCGTGTTCTCATAGAAACCATCCTGAGTGCGCCCAAGACCAGCAACGGAAGCGAACAATTTATCTTCCATCAAAGTAAAATCCACCGATCCCCCATACTCCAGCGCGTTGAAGTTACCGTATCCTGCATAGGCTTTGTAGCGATCTTCTCCATCAGGTTTGCGCGTAATGATATTGATCGCGCCACCCAACGTGTTCTTGCCGTAGAGCGTACCCTGCGGACCACGGAGAATCTCGAYCCGCTCAATATCAAACAGTTCAAATTGCGGCCCAAATGCCCGCGCTTGAATGATCCCATCCGTATAGACGCCGACGCTCGGATCAGCTGTCGGGACGTCCACATCACTTGTGCCGATACCGCGAATTTTGATCGTCAGACCTCGAGAGGCCGAGCCACCACGCCGCTTAAGCGTCAGGTTCGGCACCAGATTTTGGAGATCATTCGCCTGCTTTATTCCCAGCTCAGCTATTTTGTTCGCCGTAAATGCCGTTACTGATCCGGCTGTTACCTGTAAATTTTCCGCATACCGCCGGGCTGTAACTGTAATTTCCTCCAGACCGCCAGGCGATTGTTCCTGCACAGCGTTCCCCTCATCAGTTGACTGTGCGTCCTGCGCCATTGCCACAGATTGCATTCCAGTACCAAATAAAAATACTGAGACACTTGCCAATAGAGATCGTTTAATTTTTTTGTTTATCAAGACTTCCTCCCGGTTTTGCGCATTTGCGCTTTTTCTCAGCGAGACAACAATCACCCCGCTTTCCGTGAGACTGCCTTCAAGGTTTGTTCCCTCAAGCAATGCATTTAGTGCTACTTTCAAGGAATATTTTCCCTTTATGGCTTTCGTATGAAAATTCCCCAGTTCATCAACTTGAAACAATACAGAGTGTTTAGTTTGGTATGAAAGCGTTTTTACTGCTTCAGCTATTGGCTTCGACGGTATTGACAAATTAAATTTTTCAGCTACTACCGTGGCCGATGCCCATAGGTTACTCAATACCAAAAGACAGAGCATTACCAATGCCTTCGTAATCACTCTATTTATGCTCCCATTTTGATTTTTTTTCATTACGACTTCCGAACGCCAATCAGCGGTCTCATTGGGGAAGTTCCCTGAGACGAATAAATCCTCTATATAAATTTAATTTTTTATGTCACAATACCCCTCAAAACCTTTGTATCTTTCAGAAATATTTTCGAAAATTTTGAGGGATCTACTAGGTCACAGAAAGAACGTGAGTAACTTTATCCGTCAGACGCGCGGATACGGACATATTTATCGCTAATACGATCAACTTTAATATCAAATGATAATTCAAGTGCTTCAAACAGTGGCCCTGTTTCTCTTGTCCGAAAAATACCACTAAATCTAAGGCTTCTTAGTCTAGTATCTGTAATTTCAATCTTTACATCTGTATATCGACTGATCTCTTCGATAATCTCTATGAGGGGGCGTTGAGTAAAATCTAAAATGCCCGTTTGCCATGACATTTCACTGATCAATTCACGCTTTGATATTTCTTTCACCAAATTAACCAACCCTTCATCAGGCAAGGTCAGCTTCTGACCAGCATCTATGATCAGAGGTGCCACTAAGCTGGTAACAGTCACATTGCCAACCGGATCAATCTTCCCCTCTTCTATTGCCGGCAAGGAAGCAATAGCTCTCTTGGCCGGCGCGAATGCCACACGGCCCTCTGATACAGTGACCGTAAGGTCACCCTTGGTCCATCTGACAGAAAATGCCGTACCGAGGGCCCGCACAAATTTATCACCTGCATGTACTATGAAAGGACGCTGCTTGTTATGTGCAACTTCAAAAAAGGCCTCGCCTTTAAGTAATCTAACCCGACGTTGATTTTCATCAAAGTCAATTTCAACCTGACTATTCGTATTCAACTTTACGATAGAGCCATCTGATAAAGTTATTTCCTCAAACCCCCCAACAACTGTCGTTATTAAATATGGTCCTTGCGGCGAATGATGCCAAGTCACAATACCCACTATTGACAAACATACAATTACTACACAGGCAAGCGCAAAACGGCGGCCTTGTCGAACTATATTGCCTGATCCATTTCCTTTAACTTCGCGACGTTCTTTTGCTGCGGTATGTATAAGTTCGGCCATATCGGTGAGAATATTAATATCGCCCGAGAGTTGGGCAAACTTCCTGATTTCCTGAAAGTGTCTTGGGCTCCTCTCAATCCACTCGCGCAAAGCTTCCGAATCTTTCTGCGACATATCACCGGTTTCCAGTTGGGCAATCCATGCACAGGCCTCACCCGTAATATCGGGTGACTTATTTGCAAACTTATTCTCAGTCATCTTGTCTATTCTTAGTAATTATGATTACCAGGCCCCTCATGTAACACCTTTAAACAAACGAGAAGGCGGTTTTCCCCGACCTTCTTCTTCTCGATTTTTCCGGTCCATAAATTCGCCACATCTTTTCAAGCCAGAGGCAACATGTTTCTCCGTTGTGCTAATAGAAATTTCAAGCTTTTTTGAAATCTCATGATGGGTATGCCCGTATACCTTTTTTAACACGAATACTTTCTGACATTGAGCCGGTAAAGTCGAAACAGCCTCTGCAAAAAGTAGCATACGTTGCCGACTGTCCAAACTCTCTTCTTGAGAGGGCTCATTAGCGATGTACCTTTCAGCGTTAAAATCCTCTATATAATCTATAAGAGACTTTGATTTCTTATCAAGCTCCTTGCGGGCAACATTTCTGGCTATACCAAATAAAAAAGCTTTTGGCTCTTCAATTGTCTGCTTTTTCTCGGCCTTTAAGGCCCGCATAATAGTTTCTTGCGTTATATCTTCAATATCGTGGTAATTTGAGGAAAACCGGCGCAAATATTTGCGAATAATGGACTCGTTTTCGCTAAATACTTTCATCATAATCGTTAATTTTTTAGGCAGTATGCGGCGATTTTTTGTATCTTTTTCACTCATATTCTCACCATAGAATAACATTAATATTTAAAAATCTCGCGTGCAAATAAAAAGAATCTTTAGATTAGAAAAACAAAATATTGTTACACTCCTCTTTTGAATTGTCAATATATGGGCCAGCTAGTGGATGAAATGAGACGTATGGTTCTTATAAAATTAATGGCTTAACAGAGTAGGTTCAAATAGCCGCGCAGTCAGTATGCTGTTAATGTTAATGTGACAATCCTTGTTGAGAGCGTTCTTCAGGTCGGACAGGTATGCGTTGACGGGACGGGGAACAAAGTATGGCATGAATTGACAAAAATTATCAATTTTCGTACAATATTATGAATTTATTTTATGGAAAAGGAACGGGGGTCAAAACTTATGATTTATGATTCTGAAAATATATTTGCCAAAATTCTACGTGGGGAAATTGCCTGTGACAAGGTTTATGAAGATGACTTTGCGCTGGCCTTTAACGACATTAATCCGCAAGCTCCGATCCATATTCTGGTGATCCCCAAGGGCGATTATGTGAGCATGGCGGATTTTACCGCATCGGCGCCTGCGGAGCTTATCGCGGGATTTTTCCGCGCCGTCGGGCATGTGGCACGCGCTCTGGAACTGGAACAGCCGGGCTACCGTATATTGGCTAATTCCGGCGCAAATGCCCATCAGGAAGTACCCCATCTTCACATTCATATATTTGGTGGAAAGAAGCTGGGGCCTATGTTAGTGCGCTAGGGCGTTTTATTCCGCCTTCTTCGCGGCGGCGCGGGCCTTATAAGCGCGGATGGCGGCATTCATATTTTCAGCCACCTGTGATTCCAGCATAAAGGCCGCATCAAACAGTTGATCCCATTCAATAGTCTGTGCTTCTGTAGCCACATCACCGACAGCCTCTTTTTCCGTGGAAATGCAATTCTGGAAATTTTTGATGGCCGGCTGAAAATCATTTTTAATGGCTTTCAGGGCGGCAAGAATTTCGTCTCTGGGGGCGGTTCTGCCGTCGGGAATAACCGGTGCCAGTGGTGGCCTGCAGCTGGTTATCGCCTGTGCGGTGATGCTCAGGGCAAAGACGATAAAAACAGAGGCTGTTATGCTACGTATCAAAGACATTTTATTCTCACTCACATGAATTTTGCGCGATTTTCGCTGAGAAAGTCTTTCAGGTCAAGTATAAATTAAAACTATAGATTATCAGCAAGATACTGTTGTAAATTCACATCCGGCCGGGCGCCCATATGGCTAATGACCTCACTGGCCACAAGGTTCCCCATATGACCACAGGTGCCAAGATCCAGATTCTGGTTGTATCCATGGAGGAACCCGGCTGCGAAAAGGTCGCCGGCCCCGGTGGTATCCACCAGATTGCTTACCGGGTGGCCATTAACATCAATGACCTTATCGGCGCTGACAATCGTACATCCCTTTGCCCCGCGCGTAATGGCGGCAACTTCGCAATGCTCTTGCACTGCTTTTATCGCCTCTTCAATATWCCGGGTATCATAGAGCATCAGAAGTTCTTCTTCATTGGCGAATAATATATCAATTTCATGTTCGGMCAGATGGAGAAATTCTTGTTTGTGGCGACCAACACAGAATGAATCCGACAGGCTGAGCGATGTTTTGCGCCCGGCAGCATGGGCCAGCGTCATGGCCTTGCGGAAGGCCGCCTTGGCATGTTCCGGGTCCCAGAGATAGCCCTCCATATAGGTAATGGCGGCGGCGGCTACTATTTCCGGGTCAATATCTTTTTCCGTCAGGTTGACACACGCACCAAGATAAGTACACATGGTGCGTTCCGCATCGGGGCTGACCATGACCAGACACCGCGCGGTGGACACCCCGCTCACGTCCTTTTCCGTGATGAAGGTAATGCCCAGAGAATTGATGTCATGGGCAAAGACGTGGCCCATCTGGTCATCCTTGATCTTTCCCATATAGGCGGTGCGGCTGCCCAGAGACGCCAGCCCCGCAATGGTGTTGGCAGCCGACCCGCCGGAACATTCAACGGCGGCCCCAAGCTGGGCATAAAGTCTGTCGGAGGTTTCCTCATCAACAAGCTGCATACTTCCCCGGGGAATTTCATGGGCGGTGAGGAAATCATCCTCAACATTGACCAGAATATCAACAATGGCATTTCCAATGCCCAGAACATCAAATTTATATGTCATAATTTTCCTCAATTTTCCGGGGAAGTATAGATAGGCAAATATGTCATGCAAGCGGTAAAGTTAAAAACATGAAAAACTTTCTTGCCTTTATCCTTCTGGCACCCCATATTTTCCCATGAGGGTGGTATTAGGGGCAATAAGGATAAAAAGTGAAAAATATCATCAGCGCCATCGAGCGTACATTATCGCAGATTTTTGAGCCGGCTTTTCTCAAAGTTTTCATTTTTGGTATCCTGACCACCATTGTCGCCATTATCGCGACCTGGTTTCTGGCAAATTATCTGAAGGGCCAGATAATACTCACCCATTTTGACTGGCAGTGGGTGAATGACGCTTTCCAGTGGCTGCTGGATGTGGACTGGATTTTCAACATTATCTTTTTCTTCCTGATGGGGATTTTCTTTCCACCGATCGCCACCATATTCATGTCGCTGTATCTGGATGATATCGTTGATGCGGTTGAAGATAAATATTACGGGGAAAAGAAGGCGGGAAAGCGGCTCGGTGTCGGACATCTGGCCTATCTTGCGCTGCGGCTGGCGTTTATGATTGTGTTGTTGAATATTATTGTGATTCCGCTTTATCTGTTCTTTTTCTGGCTGCCGTTTGTGCCGGTGATCATATTCTATACACTGAATTCTTATCTTCTGGGCTGGGGTTATTATGAGATGGTGGCGGTGCGTCACCTGGGCATCCGGGAAGCCAGCCTTCACCGCAAATCAATTCGGGGACAGGTGCTTGGCGGCGGCTTTGTCATTACCCTGCTCTATTCATTTCTGGTCATCAATCTGACGGCCCCCATACTTGGCGCCGCTATTCTGACCCACCTGTTTCATCTGTCGATACAGGATAGTGAGACGGAATTCTGATGCGGGAAATATGTATTTTAGCGGTGATATTGCTGGCGGGGTGTCAGGGGGATCCGGTCCCGGTGGAACAGGCTCCGCCGGTTATTGAACCCGTAGAGGTTATCATCGAGGAGGTGGAAGTCCTCACCGAACCTGTGGTGCCGGAACCGCCAAAGCCGCTCTTTGTCATGGCAAATATCATTAATCTGGCCCCAGGCACATTGCAGAATATTCTGGGTGAGCCATCCTTGAAACGCGTGGAAAAAGGTGCCCGTGTCTGGCTTTACAAGAATAGCGAATGCGTGATGCATCTTTATTTTTATCCCGATGAGAATGGTGATTTCCGGCTGGATTATGTGGCAACAGCGGCGGCGGACCAGACCGCAGACAACCCGACCGTATCCGCCAACGCCTGTCTGGACAGTCATGTGATTGTTACAGAGGATCCACAACCGTCTTATCCCGGTACGAACACAGATCTTCAACCGGACAGGTCGGGCAGCTAGGCCGACGGGCCTTGCAGATATAACGCCCATGCAGGATCAGCCAGTGATGGGCATGGCGGGCAAAGCACGCCGGAATGACTTTCTCCAGCTTTTTTTCGACCGCCAGTGGGGTTTTCCCCACCGCCATTCCGGTTCTGTTGCCAACCCGGAACAGGTGGGTATCAACGGCAATGGTTGGATGGCCAAAGGCGATATTGAGCACCACATTGGCGGTTTTTCGGCCAACCCCGGCAAGTTTTTCCAGATCCTCGCGGTTTTCCGGTACCATACCATCGAAATCATCCACCAGCATCCGCGCCGCTTTGATGATATTTTTCGCCTTGGTATTATATAGCCCGATAGTCCTGATATAATCCTTCAGGCGCACTTCGCCAAGGTCAAGCATCTGGCGCGGGGTGGAGACAACCTGAAACAGGGCCTTGGTGGCTTTATTTACCCCCACATCAGTGGCCTGTGCCGACAGGGCCACAGCCACAAGCAGAGTATAGGAGTTGGTGTAATCCAGCTCGCCCCTGGGTTCCGGGTCGCGTTCCTGCAAGCGGCGGAAGAATTCAGTTATATCCGCTTTCTTCATTCTCCAGGCAGACCCAGGACGTCAAACATATTATATAACCCTGCATCCTGAGTGGTGGCCCAAAGGGCGGCCTTCACCGCCCCACGGGCAAAGATCGCCCGGTCACCTGCTTTATGGCTAAGCTCAATGCGCTCATCATCGGCATTGAAGCTTACGGTATGTTCCCCGGCAACATTACCACCGCGTAAGGTAGCAAAGCCGATGTCACCGCGCCGGCGTTCGCCGGTGATGCCGTCCCGCCCTCTGTCCGCCACCTGATCAAGGTCGACGCTGCGACCTTTTGCCGCTTGTTGACCAAGGCTGAGGGCGGTACCGGACGGGGCGTCCACCTTGTGACGGTGGTGCATCTCAAGGATTTCAATGTCAAAATCCTCGTCCAGCATGCTGGCTGCTTTGCGGGTCAGATAAAACAGCAGGTTCACCCCCAGTGAGAAATTGGCGGCATAAACCACAGCCACCTTTTCTGCCGCTGCCCATAGGGCCTTTTCGTCTTCCGCCGTCATGCCTGTTGTGCCCGCAATATGGATGGTGCCGTGCTTTGCGGCATAATGCGTATGCAGGACCGTTGCCGTGGGGCAGGTGAAATCAATGACCACATGGGAATTTTTAAACAGGGCTTCCGCATCTGCGCTCACCATAAGGCCGGTATCAATGCCAGTTACGGGATGGCGGATGGCCTGTCCCATATGGGGGCTGTCATGACGTTCAGTGCCACCGGAAAGCATGGCCTTTTCCTGATCGAGTATGGCCCCGATCAGGGTCTGTCCCATGCGGCCTGAGCAGCCGACAACACCTATTTTAACTTGGGTCATGATTTTCTCCATATTTGAAGGGTTCTTTGTTATCCATCTCGTCTTCCTCAAACAGAGCGCGGTAGGAGGCGCCCTCAAGGTCATCATATTGGCCGGATTTCATGGCCCAGAGGAAACCCCCCAGACCC
The DNA here is from genome assembly GCA_002401545.1 of Alphaproteobacteria bacterium. Classification (GTDB taxonomy): domain Bacteria; phylum Pseudomonadota; class Alphaproteobacteria; order Sphingomonadales; family Emcibacteraceae; genus Paremcibacter. Next base: position 3,528 of record NVTJ01000005.1, on the reverse strand, counting down.
AGAAGGCCAAGAAATAAAGCGACGGGAATTAAAAAAATCAGGTTTGCCATTTATTTGCCGGTCCTGCTGTCAAATAATTTCACCAGATTAAGCCTGAGCGCATTGCTGGTCACCAGAATGGAGGATGATGACATGGCAATGGCGGCAATCAGGGGGCTCAGGAAACCGGCGGCGGCAAAGGGCACCGCGATCAGGTTGTAAATCGCCGCCAGGGCAAAGTTGGTAAAGACCAGTTTCCGGCTCATGTGGGAGACCTGATAAGCCCGCACAATGGAGTCGAGATTTTGGCTCTGGAAAATAAAGTCAGCGGCATTCTGGCTCACATCAGCAGCGGTGGAGGGGGAGATAGAGACATAGGCCGCACTCAGGGCCGGGGCATCATTCAGCCCGTCACCGACCATCAATATTTTTCTGCCCTGTGCCTTGAGGTCTTCCAGCCGGTCAATCTTGTCCTGTGGCTTGGCGGCCCCCATATAGTCGGTTATGCCAAGCTTCCCGGCAACCTCCGCCACTACATCAGGCCGGTCACCGGACAGCAGAAGAATGTCAAATCCTTTATTCTGAAACCAGGCGACCACTTGGGCGGCGTCTGTGCGCAAGCGGTCCTGAAAGGCGAGGAAGACGGCGTCCCGGCCTTCAACTTTCAACCACAGTTCGCTATAGCGGGTATTTTCCTGAATATGCGTGGGGACCGCACACCAGTCACGGTTACCAAGGCGGACTTCCCTGCCATGGGTGGTGGCTTTCAGGCCCATGCCTGGTTCTTCATGGAGCGGGCTTTCCGTGGCAATGGTTGGAATATCACGCTCATGACAGGCGACAATCAACGCCCGGCACAGGGGATGGGTCGAGGTCTTGGCAAGGCTTGCGGCCAGTTCGAGGTCCGCCGGGTCTATGTCATCGCCATTTGCAATTTCCGGCTGACCCAGAGTCAGGGTTCCGGTTTTGTCAAAGGCAATGGTGTCAATTTCTGCCAGCCGTTCCAGCCCGTCCGGGGCTTTGACCAGAATGCCGCTTTTGAACAGGCGGCTGGAGGCGACAATCTGTACCACCGGCACCGCCAGTCCCAAAGCGCAGGGACAGGTGATGATCAGAACCGCAATGGCGGTAATCAGCGACTGTTCCCAGCCAACGGTGCTGAAGATCRTCCAGCCCAGAAAGGTTGCCAGCGCCAGAAGATGAACCGCCGGGGCATAAATCTGCGCCGCTTTATCGGCCAGTCTGACATATTTGGCCCGACCCTGTTCCGCCGTTTCCATCAGGCCGATAATTTCATCCAGCAGGGTTTTGCCGCTCAGCGCCGTGACCCTGATATCAAGGGCGCCACTCACATTCATGGTACCGGTGAAAACCTTGTCCCCTATGATGGCTTTCACGGGGATTGTTTCACCGGTGACCAGACTGGTATCCACTTCGGACGTGCCGCGAATGATCTCGCCGTCCACGGGGATGCGCTCACCCGGGGCCACCCGGACCACCATTTCAGGCTCAAGCAGTTCAATGGCACAAGTTTCTGTATCACCGCCCTGAGTGACAACGGTGGCCTTGTTGGGCCGGTAGCTCATCAGGTTATGGGCGGTAGCGCGGGCATGGTTGCGCATTTTCCGGTCAAGAAAACGACCGATCAGCAGGAAAAACAGCAGCATTACTGCGGCGTCATAATAGGTATCCTGACCCCCGTTCAGGGTCTGCATGACGCTCATGAGCAGAGACAATATTACCGCAAGGGAGATGGGGACATCCATATTGAGGCGGCGGGCCTTGAGCGACCCCCAGGCGGATTTGTAAAATGGCATACCAGCCACCGCACAGGCAGGCAGGGCAATCAGGGCGGAAATCCAGTGGAAAAATCCGCGCGTCTGCTCACCCATATCACTTCCGGCCCAGTCGGATACGGACAGCAGCATGATATTCATCATGGCAAAGCCGGCAATCCCCATACAGATCAACAGCCAGCGGCTTTCCTTGTCAGCCGCAGCAGCAGAGGGATCATCCTTGAACAGATAGCCTTTGAAACCCAGATCTTTCAGGGTTTCAATCACCTCGTCACTATTTGCCTCAGTATCCGCACTGTCGCCGGACCATTCCACGGCAAGTCGCTGAGTGGTCAGGTTAAGGCGGGCATTTTTAATGATCGGATTCTGGCCCAGCGCCCCTTCAATTTCTCGAATACAGGACGGGCAATGCAGGCCTTCCACCAGAAAATATTCCAGCTCCGGACCTTTGCGGTCAAAGGCGTCCTGTGATTTCAATGCCGCCATTATATCCTCTATTCTTCAGTCTTGACGAATATCTTTTCCCTGAGTTGATATATGGGGCCATCGGCGGTTTTTACAAGGATGTTCACATTCCATTGACCGGCCTGCGGCAGGCTCAGGGGACCTGTATATATGTTGCTTCCGGTTTTGGTCAGGATGATTTCCTGATCAAAGGCATCGGTGACGGCGCGGGTGATCAGGGCAACAACTTTTGCCGGCGGCAGATCACTTTCCGGCCAGATGATTTCCACATCAAGTCTGTCCGGTTGCAGGACCCCGGGGCTATGCTTCAGGGATATTTTCCAGCCGGATTTCTTCTGCTCCTCGGCAGCGGCGATCTCATCGTTATAATAAAGGCCTTTGCGGTAGGCATCCTGGGTCTCTAACCCGCCCCATGTACCAACGGCAATATAAGCCATAATCGCATTTACGGTGAAAATAATCAGGAAAAACCCGACAATCCACATCAGGGCTTTTCTGCCGGTGAATTCCTTTATGGGTTTTTTATCGGGGGTGGTCATTTCTTCGGCCCTTTGAAGGTGGTTGCATTATGGCTGACGCTTGTGCCGTCAAGGTCTGTGGCGGTGAGGGAAATGTCCATGCTGTGGCCGGACAAATCCGCTTTGGGTACCGACAGATATATCTTTACAGAGCGCAGACGGTCCCGGCCCACCTGCACCACAGGCAGGCCCGCCGCCGTTTTTTCCAGTACCCCTTCAATGCGCATAACATAGTTTTTCAGGCCGGTGACAGAGATGGCGAATTTCCGGATATCATGGGTTTTATTCAATATCTTGATGGTATAGCCATTGCGGATGTCGCCCGAGGACAGTTGAACAAACAGGGGGTTCCGGTCGCGCAGGATATTGACTTCAAGATTGCTGCGGTGGGTCAGGCCCCATATGATCCCGCCGCCCAGAACAATCAGTAATATAGTATAAAACAGGGTGCGGGGCCGGATGATATGAAGCTTTTCCGGCTTGCCTGCCGTCCGTCGCTCGAAATTTGCCAGATTATCATAGGCGATCAGTCCTTTGGGCCGGCCAATCTGTTCCATAACGCTGTCACAGGCGTCAATGCACAGCGAGCATTGAATACATTCAAGCTGCATTCCGTCGCGAATATCAATACCCATGGGGCAGACAACGACACATTGCCGGCATTGGATACAGTCGCCCCGGTCATCCCATGTGTCATTCTTCTTGTGGGGCGCGCGCGGCTCACCCCGGTCAGAACGATACATGACAGACAGGGTATCCTCATCCATCAT
>NVTJ01000004.1 GCA_002401545.1 Alphaproteobacteria bacterium | reverse complement strand
TTGAAGGACTGCCGTTGGCGGCTGAGGAAACGGCAGACCCGCAGCGTAATATGCCAAAAGGCATGATTGCAGCGATTATGGTTTTATTGCTACTGGCGGCACTGGTACTTCTGCTTGGCCCCGGTGGTGGCGGTGCGGCAAATATTGCCAATGCGGGTGATCCCTTGATTGAAGCGATGCGGTCAGATACCGCTTATGGCGGGCCGACGCTAACGGGAAAGATAATCAACATCGTCGGACTTGCCGGATTGATTGCCAGTTTCTTTTCCATAATATTTGGCTATTCCCGTCAGGTATTTGCCTTGTCCCGTGCGGGTTATCTGCCGCGGGTTCTGTCCCTGACATCAAAGCGCAAAACGCCTTACCTCGCCCTTTTGGTGCCGGGGTCACTGGGTTTTCTGCTTTCCTTGACTGTAGATGGTAATATGCTGATTCTGGTGGCGGTATTTGGTGCTTCCATATCCTATATTTTAATGATGGCGGCTCATATAAAGCTCAGGGTAAGTGAACCTGATATGGATAGGCCTTACCGGACACCTGGCGGCATAGTCACGTCCGGTATCGCCTTGTTCCTTGCTGTTATTGCCTTGATTGCGGGGTTCCTGGTGGAGCCAAATGTGATTTTCTATGCGGCAATTTTCTATTGCCTCATGGTGTCATATTTTCTGTTGTATAGTCGGCATCACCTTGTCGCCCAGGCACCGGAAGAAGAATTTGAAGCGATCCGAAAAGCGGAAGCCTCTCTTGATTAATAATATTTAAAATTACGGAATTACGGGTTTTGATGCAGGGGCGATGGATGCGTGATGCGACCTCATCTGTGACCATAACGAATAAGGAACAAAAGTGACGGCCAATATATTTCAGGTAATCTCGCCAGTGGACGGTTCAGTATATCTTGAACGCCAGTATGTCTCCGGTGAACAATTGGATCAGGCGTTGGATGACGCCATGATGGCACAGCAGGCATGGCAAAAAAGATCTGTTGGGGAACGTGCGGAAATATGCACGCGCGCCATTGATATTTTCCAACAGCAGAAGGCGCGTCATGGGCAGGAACTGGCGTGGCAAATGGGCCGCCCGGTCCGGTTTGGCGATGGTGAAGTATCCGGAGTGGTTGAGCGCTCAAGCCATATGATCGGCATCGCCGCAGACGCCTTGGCGGATATTCACATAAAAGACAACCTTGCCGGGGAGCGTTTTATCAAAAGGGTGCCCGTTGGCGTTGTGCTGACAATCGCCCCGTGGAATTATCCGTACCTCACGGCGGTTAATTCTGTTGTTCCGGCCATTATGGCGGGCAATTCTGTTATTCTTAAACATTCGAGCCAGACGCCATTATGTTCGGAGCGCCTTGCGGAATCTTTTTCTGAAGCCGGATTACCGGCTGGCGTGTTCCAGTCCCTGCATATAACCCACGCCGATACGGCAACAGCCATTCGTTCGGGAAAAATCAACTATGTGGCTTTTACCGGCTCTGTCCCTGCCGGGGCGCGCATTGAAGAAACTATCGCGGGCCAGTTCATTGGCTCTGGTCTGGAACTGGGCGGCAAAGACCCGGCATATGTTCGGGCGGATGCTGCCCTGCCATATGCCATCGAAAGTCTGGTTGACGGGTCATTTTTCAATTCCGGCCAATCCTGCTGCGGCATAGAGCGTATCTATGTTCACAGATCTGTTTTCAAGGATTTTGTTGATGGGTTTGTTGATATTACAAAGCAATATATATTGGGCAGCCCTCTGGAACAGGAAACCACGCTTGGCCCACTGGTTAACGTCAAAGCCGCTGAATTTGTCCGCAATCAGGCGGCAGAGGCCATCAGTCAGGGTGCGGAAGCATTGATAGACCCGTCCTTATTTGCCCGGGACTTGCCGGGAAGTAATTATCTTGCGCCACAGGTATTGATCAATGTTGATCATTCCATGCGCGTGATGACAGAGGAAAGTTTCGGCCCCGTCATTGGCATCATGGCCGTTGACAGCGATGATGAAGCCATAGAACTTATGAATGACAGCGAGTTTGGTCTTACGGCTTCGGTATGGACCGATAATTTTTCTGTGGCCACTGCAATCGGGGAGCGTGTGCAATGTGGCACCTTCTTCTCAAACCGCTGCGATTATCTGGACCCGGCACTTGCCTGGACCGGCATCAAGAATTCAGGTCGCGGCTGCACCTTGTCAAGCGTGGGTTACGAGGCATTGACCCGGCCTAAATCATATCATTATCGTGTTTTGACTTAAGAGAAAGATTCATCAATGTCATTATCTGCAAACTGGAATTTCCCGACCTCTATTTCACTGGGGGCAGGCCGGATCAGTGATGTGGTCGCCGAATGCCGGGATTTAGGCGTTGAAAGGCCTTTGATTGTGACCGATCCCGGTCTGAGCGCACTGCCGTTCGTTGGCAAGCTACAGGCCGATTGTCTGGCCGCTGGCCTTGGCGTTGGCCTGTTTTCTGAAGTACATTCAAATCCCACCGGGGAAGACATAGATGCTGGTTTGGATATTTACCGGCAGGGCGAACATGACGGCGTTATCGCCCTTGGTGGCGGCAGCAGTCTTGATGCCGGAAAAGCGGTGGCCCTGATGGCGGGGCAAACACGCCCTCTTTGGGATTTTGAGGATGTGGGCGATAACTGGACACGGGTTATCACATCCGGTGTGGCCCCGGTCATTGCTATACCAACGACCGCTGGCACAGGATCAGAGGTCGGGCGGGCATCAGTGATTCTGGATGTTGAGAGCCATGAGAAGAAAATTATTTTTCATCCGCTGATGATGCCAAAAAAGGTTATTTTGGACCCAGAGCTTACCGCCCTGTTGCCGGCGGGTCTGACCGCCGCGACGGGCATGGATGCCCTGTCCCATAGTCTGGAAGCCTTTTGCGCCCCGGGATATCATCCCATGGCGCGCGGTATTGCGGTTGAAGCCATTGGTATGGTCAAAGAGTGGCTGCCCTTGGCTGTTCGGGACGGACAGAATATTGAAGCCCGCAGTCATATGCTGGTCGCCTCGATGATGGGGGCGACTGCTTTCCAGCGTGGCCTTGGCGCGATGCATGCCATCGCCCATTCTCTGGGGGCTGTTTTCGGCGCTCATCATGGTATGCTGAACGCCATACTGATGCCCTATGTCCTGAAGGCCAACCGGTCTGTTATCGGGAAAGATATTGCGTGGCTGGCTCAGGTGATCGGACTGGAGCATAGTTTCGAGGCATTTCTGGACTGGGTTCTAAGTCTGCGTGAAGAACTTGAAATTCCACATGACTTGGCCGCTATCGGGATTACACCGGATTGCGCCGATCATATTGGCAAGATGTCTGTGGCCGACCCCAGTGCCGGCACCAATCCCATAATTTTCGATAAGAAAGCATATAGCACTATCTGTCTCGACGCCATTAAGGGGTCTCTTTAAGGGTAATGATGTGAGTCTGGGGAGCATCAGAATGTTTCCACCACCATAACCCAAACTATAACTGGATTTATTCTGCGGGTGTGGGATAGTGAGGCCAATGAGCTTATGAGGAGGGTCTCAAAATGTATAAATCTTTGCCTGAGCGGTTATGCCGGGATATCACAGATGAAGAAATTGCGGCTTATGAGCAGAATGGTGCTCATGTTCTTCGCGGTGTGCTGCCTATGGAATGGATCGAGGTTATGCGGGAGGCAGTGGAGCGTATTTTGAATAACCCGGGCAATGCCTCTGTCGAATATACGCCTCAGGGTGGGAAAGGGCGCTATTACGGTGATTTTTTCATTTGGTGGCGGGACCCGGTATTCAAGGCTTTCATGAGGGACTCGCCCCTGCCGGAAATTGCGGCCCAGGTGATGAAGGCGACATGCCTGAATTTCTTTTATGATCAGTTGCTGGTGAAAGAACCCAATACGGCAGAACCCACCCCCTGGCATCAAGACCTGTCCTATTGGCCGGTGCGGGGTAATGATGTCATTTCCGTATGGGTGCCGTTTGATCCTGCCAATGAGGAAAGTGGTGTCGTGGTTTACGTTAAAGGTTCCCACAAATGGGGCAAACTTTTTGCGCCGAGCACATTTGGTGATAAAACCGGTTTTGCTGATATTTATGCCAAGGCAGGGCTTGAACCGCTGCCGGATATAGAGGCGGACCGGGATAAATATGAAATCCTGAGTTGGGAAATGGAGCCTGGCGATGTTCTCATTCATCATCCTCTGACGTTGCATTATGCCTCTGGCAATAAATCAATGACAGGTCGCCGCCGTGGCCTGGCCCTGCGCTATCTGGGCGATGATGTGACCTTTGACAGTCGTCCGGGAACATTTCTGGAAAATAAAAAGGTTATGGACACTGTTCCTGATATAAATTTTAAGGATGGAGATGTTTTTTCCGGGGACTTGTTTCCCCGCGTGTGGCCCCGCAGGTAATATCTTAACAGTATTTGATGATAGCGCTTGCCCATTGACCTGAAATGATCATGAAAGGATCAGAGCATGAAAATAATACCGGGTATCCTGACAGGGATTATTCTTGGGCTACAGCTATTGTATATTCCCGCTGTTGATGCGGGGACCAAAGAGCCACACCCCGGAATTACCGCCACGGTACCGTTTTTTTATTATCATGATCTGCGCAAGGCGGCAGACTGGTATGAGAATAAACTTGGACTGGTCAGAAGTGTGGACGAGAAGTGGGTTGTCTTCTTTACCCTGAATGGTGGTTCCAGATTGGGTTTGGTCAATGCCTCGGGCGGATCATTGAAACCGGCAAAGGACAAAGGCGTTATGTTGTCTCTGGAAACGGAACAGCTTGAAGAATGGTATGACCGTTTGAAGGACGATGAAGGCGTTTCCATGATTCATGGCATAAGAATAAGCTCCGGCGGCATGATTGAAGAATTCCAGATTATCGATCCCGGCGGTTATATTGTTGAATTTTTCAGGTGGCGCGGCGCCCATGCCAGTAAATATTCCAGTCAGGGAAAACAGACGGTATTCCGGGGGAGAAAACTTATTTCTTCCGGTTCCAAATGGGAAAAGATGGCGGCTTATTCCCGTGCTGTTGTGGAGGATGATTGGGTATTTGTCTCGGGAACGGTTGGCTTTAACCCGAAAGACAAGGCAATACCGGAAAGTTTTGATCTGCAGATGGATTATATTTTCCAGAATATTACCCGGGCCCTGACGCAGGCCAATTCTTCACTGGCCGATATTGTCCGGGTGAGAAGTTTCCTGACCGATAAAAAATATGTTGCTGCCATGTCACAAAAACTTCGGCAGTATTTGGGCGACGTACTTCCCACCAATACGACGATCATTGTTGAACTTGCGGCGGAGGGGGCTAAAGTGGAAATAGAAGTCACCGCGCATAAGAGAATGCCGTGATATATCCGGATTTTATACATAAAAAAATAGTTAAATAAAATTAACCACTTATATTCTATGTTAATACTTGAAATTTGTAAAATTGTCTATAGATATAGAAAGACTCTAGACTTCATATAAATTTCATCGGGATTATTTTGCTCTATGACCATACTCACCCATCTTCAGCGTCTTGAAGCGGAATCTATTCATATCATGCGTGAGGTCGTGGCGACCTGCGATAATCCGGTGATGCTCTATTCCATAGGCAAGGACAGCAGTGTGATGCTGCATCTGGCCATGAAGGCCTTTTATCCGTCAAAACTGCCATTCCCCCTTATGCATGTGGACACCACATGGAAATTCCGCGAGATGATAGAATTCCGCGAGAGGTTTGTGGCGGAGAATGATCTGGACCTGATCGTCCATATTAATGCCCAAGGCGTTGAACAGGGCATCGGACCTTTTTCTCATGGTTCAGCCGTTCATACGGATGTCATGAAGACTCAAGGGTTGAAACAGGCGCTTGATAAATATGGTTTTGATGCGGCCTTTGGCGGGGCGCGTCGGGATGAGGAAAAATCACGGGCGAAAGAACGTATTTTTTCCTTCCGCTCGGCCCAGCACCGCTGGGACCCCAAAAATCAACGGCCTGAGTTGTGGAATATCTATAATAACCGGATTCAAAAAGGCGAAAGCATGCGGGTGTTCCCGTTGTCCAACTGGACCGAGCTTGATATCTGGCAATATATCCATCTGGAGAATATCCCCATTGTGCCGCTTTATCTGGCGGCGATGCGTCCGGTGGTGACGCGGGACGGTATGCTGGTGATGGTTGATGATGACCGTATGCCTTTATTGCCCGGCGAAGAACCGGAAATGAAGATGGTGCGCTTCCGCACCTTGGGATGCTATCCGCTCACCGGGGCGGTGGAATCGACGGCAACGACATTGCCTGAGATCATTCAGGAAATGCTGCTGACCAAAACGTCCGAGCGACAGGGCCGGGCCATTGACAAGGACGCAAATTCCTCCATGGAGCAGAAGAAACAGGAGGGCTATTTCTGATGACCAAAAAATCTTACGAGGTTCAGCAGTCAGAACAAATTGCCAATGACATTGAAGGATATCTTCACGAGCAGGAGCATAAAAGTTTCCTGCGCTTCATTACATGCGGCAGTGTGGATGACGGTAAATCAACCCTGATTGGCCGCCTGCTGTATGATTCAAAACTTATTTTTGAAGATCAGTTGGCGGATCTTGAAAGTGACAGTAAAAAGATCGGCACTCAGGGCGGTGATCTTGATTTTGCCCTGTTGGTGGATGGTTTGGCTGCGGAACGGGAGCAGGGCATCACCATTGATGTGGCCTACCGCTTCTTCGCCACCGACAAGCGTAAATTCATTGTCGCCGATACGCCGGGGCATGAGCAATATACCCGCAATATGGCCACCGGGGCTTCATCGGCGGATGTGGCGGTTATCCTGATTGATGCCCGCAAGGGTGTACTGACCCAGACCCGGCGGCACAGTTACATTGTCAACCTGCTTGGCATACGCCATGTGATTGTGGCGATCAACAAAATGGATCTGGTGGATTATTCCGGGAAAGTCTTTGACGACATTGAACAGGAATATTCTGAGTTTGCCACAAGTCTGAATTTTGAGAGCATTACATTTGTCCCTCTTTCGGCGCTGAAGGGTGACAATATCATGGATGCCAGCACCAGAATGGACTGGTATGCCGGTCCCACATTGATGACGGTGCTGGAGACCATTGAGGTTTCAAGACAGTCGGCGGAAAATCCTTTTCGTCTGCCGGTTCAGTGGGTCAATCGTCCCAATCTGGATTTTCGCGGTTTTTCAGGCACCATCGCATCGGGTACCGTCAAACCCGGCGACAGTGTGATTGCTTTGCCCAGTGGTAAAACCAGCCGCGTGAAATCCATAGTTACCTATGATGGTGAATGGGATCAGGCGGTAGCGGATCAGGCGGTAACGCTCACCCTGGAAGACGAGATTGACGTTTCGCGCGGTGATGTGCTGGCAGAGATTGACCAGAGACCGGCGTCCACCGATCAGTTTCAGGCCCATATCATCTGGATGCATGACCAGCCGTTGCTGCCGGGACGGCCCTATCTGATCAAGACCACCAATAAAACCGTCGCCGGTGAAGTGACCGAGCTGAAATACAAGGTGAATATCAACTCGCTGGAACATGAAGCCGGTAAAACGCTGGAACTGAATGAGGTCGGGGTGTGTAATTTAAGCCTTGATGAGGCCATCGTCTTTGATTCCTATGATGATAATCCGGTCCTCGGTGCCTTTATCATGATTGATAAAATCACCAATGTAACGGTGGCGGCGGGCATGATAGATTTTGGTCTGCGCCGGGCGACAAATGTTCACTGGCAGGCGGTGGATGTGCATAAGGATGCACGCGCCTCACAAAAACGTCAGAAGCCCGTGGTACTGTGGTTCACGGGGCTTAGTGCATCGGGAAAATCCACCATTGCCAATCTGGTTGAGAAGAAACTGCATGTCCGGGGCAAACATACTTATCTTCTGGATGGAGATAATGTGCGCCATGGGTTAAATAAGGATCTGGGTTTTGTCGATGCGGACCGGGTGGAAAACATCCGCCGTGTGGGTGAGGTATCCAAATTAATGATCGATGCGGGATTGATTGTGCTCACCGCCTTTATATCGCCCTTCTGCGCGGAACGGCGCATGGTGCGCGATATGATGGAAGAAGGTGAGTTCATTGAGGTCTTTGTGGATACCCCCATTGAGATTTGTGAACAGCGTGACCCCAAAGGTCTGTACAAGAAAGCCAGAAGCGGCGAAATCAAGAATTTTACCGGCTTTGACAGCCCCTACGAGCCGCCGGAACGGGCAGATATTCATCTACATACGGGAAATATGACCGCAGAAGAGGCCGCCGATGCAGTGATTGCCCGGATCGAAGAGCAATATCTGTCATCTCAGCTTTAACTGTATGGCACTTTCAAGGGCCTGAAGAAAACGTGATTTATCGGCCTTGGTGAAACTGGGATTATAGCCTTTGCTTTCCCCGGTTTCCCTCATATGCGCTTTAAGGTCGCGCATGGCAACGGCCATACCGATATTGTCCGGGGAGAAGGCCTTGCCCGTTGGCCCGATGACAACGGCACCGGCGTCAAGACACCGTTTTGCCAGCAAAATGTCAGCGGTTATGATGATGCTTTTCTGGTCCATATGGTCCGCGATCCAATCATCAGCGGCGTCCGCTCCTTCGGCGACGACGATTTTCCGGACGAGGGGGCCAACGGCCAGCCGCATCCACTGATTACTGACAATATAAACGGTGAGTTTATGGCGGTAGGAAACTTTAAGAATCTCTTCCTTCACCGGACAGGCATCGGCATCCACATAGATAGAAATTTGGTTTATATTAGTCATAGGCCCTTCTACACTGCCCGGCAATGGGGGGTCAATTCCGCAATGAACTTTAATTTAAGCCTGATTATTCAATCTTCTCTTGCGGTTGACATATATATGCTATATTTCGCCCCTATGACTGAATATGCGGAACTTATAGCCGACACGGGGATCAATTCCCTGGGCATTGCCAAATTCCCTGCGGATACGCGGGTGGTGGTTGCCATGTCCGGTGGGGTGGACAGTTCGGTGGTGGCGGCGATGCTCAAGGACGAGGGCTATGACGTGGTGGGGATCACGCTTCAACTTTACGATCACGGCATTGCGGTTCAGAAAAAAGGTGCCTGCTGTGCCGGTCAGGACATCCATGATGCCCGGCGCGTGGCAGAGGCGATCGGCATTCCCCATTATGTTCTGGATTATGAAAGCCGGTTTCAGGATTCGGTGATGGAGGAATTTGCCGACAGCTATATCCGGGGCGAAACTCCCATTCCTTGTATCCGCTGTAATCAGGAAGTTAAATTCAAGGATTTGCTGGAAACAGCCCGGGACCTGAATGCGGACGTCTTGGCCACCGGTCATTATGTGCGGTGGGCAATATCGGGTGACCATGGCCAGATGTACCGGGCGGTTGATGACCGGCGGGACCAGAGCTATTTCCTGTTTGCGACCACTCAGGAACAACTGGATTACCTGCGTTTTCCGCTGGGGGGCATGGAAAAAGATGATGTGCGCAGGCTGGCGGAAAAATACGGTCTTCAGGTCGCGGACAAACCGGACAGTCAGGATATTTGTTTTGTCCCCAATGGAAATTATGCCAGTGTCATTGAACGCCTGCGCCCCGGGGCTTCGGAGCCGGGTGACATCATTCACCGGGACGGCGAAGTCCTTGGCCGGCACCGGGGTATCATCCATTACACCATTGGCCAGCGCAAGGGACTGGGTATCGGGGGCCGTGATCCGCTTTATGTGATCAGGCTCCTGCCGGACGTGAGACAGGTTATCGTTGGCCCTAAGGAGGCTCTTGAGATTTCGCACCTTGCCATAAAAGARGTGAACTGGCTGGGTCAGCGGGACATCCCGCAATCCGGGCTGGCAATACAGGTCAAGGTTCGTTCCACGCATCCCCCGGTGGCAGCAACCTTGTATCCCATAACGAAAACAGGAATGACGCATCTTGAATTACAGAGCCCGGAAATGGGAATTTCGCCGGGGCAGGCGGCAGTGTTTTATCTGGCGGACCGGGTTTTGGGCGGCGGTTGGATCAGCAAAACGGCCTGATGAATTTATCAAAAAAAATGCCGGGTTAAAAAACCCGGCAAGTTACAAAATATAGGGAGGCTTCATGTCTAGGGAGAACATGAAACAGCTATAGGCCATCAATGGGAGGATTTAGGCCTATAGCAGATTGAATAATTCGGGGAGAATTTTTCAATCAAAGATGTTTCAAACATCTGAAATGAATATAGTCATTTGAGGGTTCAGTAACCAGTGGTTAAATTCTCAATGCAGCTATGCGTTTCCTGCATGGGTGGAAAGCATGGTTATGTCAACGCCCAGCTTTGCCATGGCRYSRSMSNCATKKSMSNTCSAKMTCGRWYCRGAWCWGCAACTCTTCATCTGCCTCTATAGTGAGCCAGCTGTTGCGGTTGATTTCGGCCTCAAGCTGACCCTTGCCCCAGCCGGTATAACCAAGGGCAATAATATAGTTCGCCGGGCCGGTGCCCCGGGCAATGGCGGCCAGAATATCAATTGTCGCCGTCAGCGCGATGGTTTCCGAGATAATCATCGTTGATTCCTGAACATAATCAGCGGTATGCAGGATGAAACCACGGCCGGTTTCAACGGGGCCACCAGCATGGAGAATGATTTCTTCAGCTTCCCCATTGGCGTCTGAGAGACCTCTTTGGGGGTCACAGGTCACATCCAACTGATCCAGCAGGCCGGGGAAATCAATATTGACCGCCGGGGAATTGATCACCAGTCCCATGGCGCCCTCTTCGCTATGACTGCACATATAAATAACGCTATGGTCAAAACGGGGATCGGTCATACCCGGCATGGCAAGCAACAATTGTCCATCAAGATAGGTTGCTTTAATCATATGGATTTATGGCCTGAAGGTATGTTTGACATAATTTTCACATAATATTGATTATAATAGATGAACATAGACTATATAATAATAGCCGTGGAATATACAGAAACAAAATGCATATGATGAGAAATATAATTTTTACGCTGGCTGTTGTCATTCTGTTGCTGCCCGGCCTTTCCCCTGAAAAGGTGCTGGCAGCGAATTTATCATCCCGCTGGACCGTTGATCAACATACCAGGTCGCGGCTGTTTGTCGGCGGATATGACAAGGAAAACAGGATACTTCATCTGGGCTGGCAATTATCCCTGAAAGCGGGATGGAAAACATATTGGCGCACCCCGGGGGACGCCGGATTGCCGCCGCGCTGGACATGGAAAGAGACTGAAAATGTCCGGGCCATTGCGGTCAGATGGCCTGTGCCCGAGCTGATAAATATATTTGATATGGATACCTATATCTATCATGATGAGGTGATCCTGCCCATTGATGTGGAGATTGCCGATACGGGGATGCCGGTTTCTCTCGCGCTTGACCTGCAATATTTGATTTGTGCGGAAGTTTGCATTCCTCAGGAAGCGACCTACAGTCTTGATATTTCCTCAGTGGAAAATATTAAAATATCGCTTTTTCAGAAGGCACAGCTTGATCGCTACCGTGATCTGGTTCCTGTTAAGTTGTCCGGCAGGGATATTGTGATCAGGCCAGACCCGGATCAGGAAAATATGCTGCTGCTCCGCTTGCCGGAAAATTTTATCAATATTGAAAATATCATTCTTGAAGGTGCCAATGGTCTTTTATTCGGGCGGGTGACGGCAAAAGGCCATGGCCGGTTTAATATTATTCATAACGGGAAGCTGCCGCTGGAAGGGCAGGAGCTTACCCTGACCCTGTTATCAGAAGATAACGGGGCCAGTGAAATGAAGATCATTGTCCGCCCATGATATAAAAACTGTAAGATAGGGGAATATGTCTAAAGAAGTCACGGTTTTGACCGTTCTGGTCATTTACAAGGTTATCCTGATCCTGATTGGCCTGTGGGCGCAAAGGCGGACCCATAATAATGCGGATTTTTTTATTGGCAGTCGTGCGCTGGGGCCATTTGTTGCTTCCATCAGCTACGCGGCAAGCTCCGCCTCCGCCTGGACCATCCTCAGCCTGAGTGCCGCGGCCTTTACCATGGGTATTTCCGTCATCTGGATTTTTCTGGGTTTAATGTGGGGGCATGGGGCATCATGGTTATGGCTGGCTCCGCGCCTGCAAAAGATTGCGGCAGAAAAACAGCTGGTGACAGTGACGGACCTGCTGGCCCTGGAAGGTTCGGCGAAGGTCAGAAGAAATATTCGCTTCTTTGCCGCCGCTGTGGTGACTTTCTGCTTTGTTTTTTATGTGGCGACCCAGTTTATGGGGGCGGGCAAGGCTTTTGCCGCAACATTCGACATATCCATATCCACCAGCATTATGCTCGGCGGCGGGATTGTGCTGATCTATACGTTGCTTGGCGGCTTCTGGGCCGTGGCACTGACCGATACCCTGCAGGGTATGTTGATGTTGCTGGCGGCCATTATTCTGCCCATGACAGCTTTGCGTGAGGTTGGCGGATTTTCAGGTTTATGGACGGGGCTGCAGGCGGTATCGACAGCGGAACAACTGTCCCTCACCGGTCCCAATGCGGGCTTGATGGCGGCGGGCTTTATCATGGGGATTCTGGCCATGGGGCTGGGGACATTTGGTCAGCCTCATCTGTTAACCCGGTTTATGTCGATCCGGGATGCGGCAGCGGTCAGGACAGCGCAGAAACTGGCCATATTCTGGTTTCTCATAGTGCTGGGCAATATGGTGATCCTCGGGCTTTGTGGAAAAATTCTCATATCCGGCCCGCTTGCCGACCCGGAGCAGTTATTTTTTATTATGACGGAAAATTTGTTGTCAACGGTTGTCGGAGCGGTTTTGCTGGCGGCGGTGTTGAGTGCCATCATGTCAACGGCGGACAGTCAACTTCTGGTCAGTGCGTCTGCCATTGCCCATGATATTATGGGCGAGCCGGATGAAGGGGAAAGCCGGCTTTGGGTATCGCGCCTGGTGATCAGCCTGCTGTGCGGGCTTTCCGTGGCGGTGGCCATCCTGCTGCCGTCCGATATATTTTCCCGGGTTCTGTTTGCCTGGGGGGCGTTGGGGGCGGCCTTTGGTCCGGTGATCGTGCTGCGGCTTGCCGGGGTGAGGCTGAACCCGAAAGCCATTCTTCCCGCCATGGTGACAGGATTGTTCCTGACCATATTCTTTTATCTTCAGCCGAATTCTGTGGGGGATATACTGGAAAGACTTGTGCCGTTCGCAGTTTCTTTTATATTGCTCTGTGCAACCAGATTAAATCAACCAGAGAAGGATACCCCATGACCATAGCCGTTGGCGATAAATTACCAGAAGCCACCCTCGTAGAAATGACCGCAGAGGGGCCAGCCCCCAGAACGACAGAAGATATTTTCAAGGGCCGCAAGGTCGCTTTATTTTCAGTGCCGGGGGCTTTTACGCCGACTTGTTCCGCAAAGCACCTGCCGGGGTTTATTAATCAGGCGGATGCTTTTAAAGCAAAAGGCGTTGATGAAATTGTCTGTATTGCGGTTAATGATGCTTTTGTCATGGGGGCTTGGGGTGCGGCCCAGAATGCCGGTGGCAAAGTCAGTATGCTGGCCGACGGTAACGGGGATTTCTCCAGGGCATTAGGATTGGAAATGGACGGTAAAGCCTATGGCATGGGAATGCGGGGGCAGCGGTTCTCGATTATTGTTGAAGATGGCACTGTGACAAGCTTAAATGTGGAAGGTCCGGGTGAATTCCATGTATCCAGTGCGGATCATATGTTGACCCAACTGTAAAGCTATTCCGCCTTCAGGGACAGGGCGACTCCTATGAGCATAAGCCAGGCCAGCATGGTGGACAGCCCGCCAAAAGGAATGAGGAATTTAAGCGGAAAATCGGGGTTCAGGGCCACAAGGTAAAGCAAGCCGCTGAAAAGCAGCAGACCCATCATGAACAGCGTAGCGGAGATTCTCAGAAATTTTAAAGCCTTCGCGGGGTTTTTGGCGTTTGCCTTGACCGTTGGCCAAAGAAGCGCACAGCCAAATAAAGCCAGACTGAGAAGATGGTGATACAGACTGGCTCGGTTGAATAATTCTGTGCCTCTTTCATCCATATAAGGGGCTAAAGCATGAGAACCCGATGCCCCGATCAGGACTGCTGAAAACCCGCTGAGGGCAGCTATGATAAGAAGTGTTTTCATAAAAAAATCCATATTTTCTCAAATTAAATACTATGGCAGCATGAAAAGCAAGACTTGGGGCGTTGACCCTAATTTACCCGGATCAGTTCGACGGTGAAAATCAGGGCGGCATTGGGTGGGATGGCACCCGGTGACCCCTGTTCGCCGTAAGCCAGATCGGAGGGGATGAAAAATTTGTATTTTGCGCCTTCTTTCATCAATTGCACGCCCTCAGTCCAGCCGCGAATAACCTGATTCAGGCCGAAATCTATGGGCTCTCCCCGGTCATATGAGCTGTCGAATTTGGTGCCGTCGATCAATGTGCCTTCATAATGCACGGTGACCCGGTCTGTGGCGCTGGGGCTTTTGCCGGTTCCTTCCAGCAGGACTTTATATTGCAGGCCGCTGTCGGTGGTTTTGATGCCGGATTTTTCTTTATTCAGTTTGAGAAATTCTTTGCCTTCATCCACGTTAACCTTGAACAGTTCAACGATGAAGATCAGATCGGAATTGGGGGGAATGGGGCCGCCGCCCTGTTCGCCGTAAGCCAGCTCTGAGGGGATGGTGAATTTATATTTCGCCCCTTCCTTCATCAATTGCAGACCTTCGGTCCAGCCTTTGATCACCCGGTTCAGGGCGAAGCTGATGGTCTCGCCCCGGTCATATGAACTGTCAAATTTGGTGCCGTCCATGAGGGTGCCTTCATAATGCACGGTGACGCTGTCTTCGGCGGTGGGGCTGGCCCCGGTGCCAACGGTCAGAATTTCATACTTGAGACCAGATTCAGTAGTATACACTTTTTGTTCCTTTTGCTTGTCCGAACAGGCGGATATTAATAGAGCCAGCACCACTAATAACAGGGGTTTTGCGATTTTTTCAATATGGACAGTCATGTGGAACTCTCTCTTTTTATGGATTATGGGCAAGAGCTATAACGTAAAGACCAGCCTCATGTAACTGTTAAATGCTTGTCCTGTTAAATTTTTATGATATATCTGTGTCATAAATTTGAAATTATGGGAAGGGAAACAGTTATTCCCTTCTTTTTGTGTGCTTAAATATTCTTTATGAATAATAGATAACAAGGTATAAAATATGTCAAAAATAAAAATAGCAATTGCCGGCATTGGTAACTGTGCCAGCTCTCTGATTCAGGGTATTTACTATTATACTCCGGACCGGGTTGGTGATGCCAAACGGGTTCCCGGCCTGATGCACTGGGAAATCGGGGGCTATCGTCCCTGTGATATTGACGTGGTTGCCGCTTTTGATGTTGATAAGCGCAAAGTGGGCAAAGACGTCAATGAAGCCATCTTTGAAAAACCCAACTGCACCATAGTTTTCCATGGTGACCTGCCTAAAAGTGGTACGATCGTTAAAATGGGTAATATCCTTGATGGTATTTCCCCTCATATGGCTAATTATGACGATGACCGCACGTTTCTTGTGGCTGATATTCCTTCTGCCACCAAGGAAGACATTGTTCGTGAGTTGAAAGAAAGCGGTGCCGAAATTCTCACTAACTATATGCCGGTGGGTTCGGAAGAAGCCGCTAAATTCTATGCGGAATGTGCTTTGGAAGCGGGTATTGCTTTCATTAACAATATGCCGGTATTCATCGCTTCCAACCCGGAATGGGCGGAAAGATTCAAGGCCGCAAAACTTCCCCTTATCGGTGATGATATCAAGGCTCAACTGGGCGCGACCATCACACATCGTACCCTGACCGACCTGTTCGCCAAGCGTGGTGTCGTTCTGGAACGCACATATCAGTTGAACACGGGCGGGAATACTGACTTTCTGAATATGAAAAATCAGGACCGTCTGGAATCAAAGAAAATTTCCAAGACCGAAGCCGTGCAGTCCGTGGCTGGCGTGCGTTTGCATCCCGATAATATCCATATTGGCCCCTCGGACTATATTCCATGGCAAAATGATAACAAACTTTGCTTCCTGCGCATGGAAGGTGACCTGTTTGGCGGTGTGCCGATGAATATAGAGCTGCGGCTGAGTGTGGAAGACAGCCCTAACTCTGCCGGTGTTGCCATTGACATGATTCGCTGTTGCAAGCTGGCCTTGCTCAATGGTGAAGGCGGTATTATTCATGGCGCGTCCGCTTATTTCTGCAAGCATCCGCCCAAGCAATTTACCGATGATCAGGCTTATGAGATGACTGAAGAATTTATCGCAAGCCGTGTCAGCGCCTTGAGTGCTGCTGAATAATCAACAGATAAAGGTCATATGATGAAGTGTTTGATAGCTGCGGCTGGCCAGGGAACCAGAATGCGCGAGAAGGGGGATATCAAACCCCTGCTCGAACTGAATGGCGTACCGATTATTGAGCGGGTGATTAAAAATCTTCGCGCCGGTGGTGTTGATGATTTTTTTGTTGTCACCGGTTACCGGGGCACCAAGGTACGCTCATTTCTGGATGTGCTGGCGGAACGGGAAAATATTTCTATCACTCATATTATCAATGAGGACTGGGAGCTTTCCAACGGCATTTCCGTATTGAAAGCCAAAGGCGTCATTGAAGGCCCGTTCATCCTGACCATGAGCGACCATCTGTTTGACCCACAGATCATCAAATCCCTGCTGGCCTATGATCATCAATTAGAAACCGTGACCCTCTGCGTTGATTATAACATTGAAAATCCGGTGATTGATCTTGAAGATGTGACGCGCGTCAACTGCACCCGCAGCCGCATTGAAAATATTGGCAAGGTTATCCGCGACTATAACGCCTTTGATACGGGAATATTTTATTGCCATGACGTGATGTTTGAGGCGCTGGAGCATAGCGCGCGTGAAGGTGATGACAGTATCAGCGGGGCGATGAATGTTCTGGGCAGTTGGGACAAGGCCCGCACCTTTGATATTGAGGGCCGCCTGTGGCTTGATGTGGATGACCCCACAGCCTACGGCAAGGCCATTGTCTATGTGGATGAAGGCCGCCTGTAGAAACACTGACATAATATTAAATACCATTAATATATGTTATGTTAAATAGAGGGTTAATTTATTTTGGAGGAAAAAGATGATACCTTGGGAAATAGAGGGTGCTTCATTTGGCAATTGCAATTGCGATTATGGCTGTCCCTGCCAGTTTAATGCTTTACCAACACATGGCAGCTGTGAAGCTGTTCTGGCCCTTCAGATTAACAAGGGGCGTTTTGGTGATGTCACTATGGACGGGGTCACGGCGGCCATGGTTGTCTGGTGGCCCGGTCCGGTTCATGAAGGTAACGGGAAAATGCAACTCATTGTTGACGAAGGGGCCAGTACCGCACAGCGTGATGCTATCGTTCAAATCCTTCATGGTGAAGAAACGGACCCCATGTCTACGGTATGGTCGATTTATTCGGCCATGTGTCCAACCAAGTTTACAACCTTGTCAAAATCCATAACATTGGAGATTGATATAGAGGGGCGGATTGGAAAAATTATAGTGCCCGGTATTTTTGAGACAACGGGGGAGCCTATTCGCAATCCCATAACAGGCGAAGAACATCGCGTGCGCATTGATTTGCCCCATGGCTTTGAATATGACATAGCCGAGATGGGCAGTGCCAGCACCGAGGCAGTCGGCGAGATCAAGTTGAGCCTTAAAGACAGCTATGGTCAATTCAACAAGTTCCACCATAACAATAATGGCCCCGTTCGAAAGGCCGCATGACCGGGGTTGAAGGGCTTCTCAGGCAGGACCGCTGGATCGTCATTATCGGTCTTTTGCTAATCGTTATATTGTCTGTTCTATACACCGTATTTGGTGTTGGCATGCAAATGTCGGCGATCGAAATGACCAACAGCAAGAGTATGCCGATGATGATGCCGGCACAATGGACGTCGGGTTATTTCATTCTGGTATTTTTCATGTGGTGGGTGATGATGATTGCCATGATGGTGCCCAGCGCCTCGCCAACTGTTCTTCTGTACACAGCATTGAACCGGCAAATGAAGGATGGCAAAGACGTCGCCCTTAAGGCGGCTCTTTTTTTGCTGGGGTATCTTGTTGTATGGGCCGGTTTCAGTTTTCTCGCGACATTATTGCAATGGGTGCTGGAGTTTCGTTCTCTGGCCTCACCCGTGACCATGATGGTGACAAGTCAATATCTCGGCGCGGGCATATTGTTGGCAGCGGGGATTTACCAATTCACCCCCCTGAAGCGGGCCTGTCTTAATCATTGCCGCGAACCGGTCCGGTATCTGACAGAACGGCGCCGGGTCGGCAGAGGCGGGGCCTTTCTCATGGGGGCCGAGCATGGTGTTTTCTGTCTTGGCTGCTGCTGGTTTCTAATGGCACTGCTGTTTTTCGGCGGTATTATGAACCTGTACTGGATTGCCGGTCTGGCAGTTTTCGTGCTGTTTGAAAAGCTTGTACCGCAGGGGCATTGGGTTGGATACGGTGGTGGTCTTGCTTTAATTGGCACAGGGGGATATATCTTGAATTATAATTTTTCAAGTATGGGATAATAAAATAATGAAAAAACTGTTTTTAATGGCGCTCACCGCCAGCATCTCGCTTGGGATAGTTATCTCCAATGCTCAGGCGGACACATGGTTGATCATTCATGCGGGGACTTTGCTGGCTGATGCCAGAAAGCCCGCGAAGGCGAAACAGACTATTGTGGTGAAAAACGACAAGATCGTTGCTGTTCGAGAAGGCTATTTAACCAAATTTGATTTAGCGCAGAATGTGAAAATCATTGACCTGAAAGACCAGTTTGTCATGGCAGGCATGATCGACAGCCATACTCATGTGACCGGTGAAATGGAACCGCATTCCCGGGAAAAATCCGTTACAACTACCGAGTCAGAATATGCCCTCATCGGCACGGTTTATGCCAGACGGATACTAAATGCCGGATTCACCACCATCCGAAATGTGGGCGGGCCACGCGAAGCGGTCTTTGCACTGCGCAATAGCATCCGCAAGGGCCAAATACTCGGGCCGCGCATTGTGGCAGGCGGTCTGACATTGTCACCCCTTGGCGGACATGGTGATGCCAACGGCTTCCGCCCGGATGTCTTTGGCAAACCTCACAGCGGTATTTGCAATGGCGCGGATGATTGTCGTCGTGCGGTCCGGGACCAGATAAAATACGGTGCAGATATGATTAAATATGTGGCAACCGGGGGCGTATTGAGCAAGATTGCCACCGGTACTGGCCAGCAATTCACCGATGCGGAACAGGCGGCGATTGTGCAAAGCGCCCATGCCATGGGCCGGAAGGTTGCCGCCCATGCCCACGGTAAAGGTGGCATAGATGCAGCGCTGAGGGCGGGGGTTGATTCCATTGAACATGGCTCATTCCTTGATAAGGGAAGCATTAAATTATTCAAGAAGACCGGGGCCTATCTGGTGCCGACCCTGCTTGCCGGGGCAACTGTGGTTGACATTGCGGTGAATAAACCGGGGTTTTTCATTCCCGAAGTTGCGGCAAAGGCCAAACAGGTGGGACCGGTGATGGCCAAAGCCCTGTATCTGGCCTATAAAAGTGGTGTCAAGATAGCTTTCGGTACCGATAGCGGGGTCAGCAGGCATGGCATCAATGGCCGGGAACTTGTTCTGATGGTCAAGGCCGGAATGAGTGCAAAGGATGTGCTTATTTCGGCGACAGTCAGTGCCGCTGACCTGCTGGATCTGACCCGCAGCATCGGGACGCTTGAAAAAGGCAAATCAGCAGACATTATTGCGGCCAGTGGCAATCCATTGAAGGATATATCCACCTTGCTGAAACCTGATTTTGTCATGGTTCGCGGTGTTATTGCGGTGGAGTAAACCAATGGCGGGTCCGGTTGGCAATGGCGACCAGAGACAGCATGACCGGAACTTCAACCAATACCCCGACCACAGTGGCCAGCGCCGCCCCCGAATGAAGTCCGAACAGTGATATGGCAACGGCGACGGCCAGTTCAAAGAAATTGGAGGTGCCAATCAGGCAGGCCGGTGCCGCAATATCATGGGGTAGCTTCATGGCTCTGGCCGCACCGTAAGCGATGGCAAAAATGCCATATGTTTGCAGTAACAGCGGAATAGCGATCAGTATAATCGCCAGCGGCTGATTGATTATGGTTTCTGCCTGAAAGCCAAACAGCAGGACAACAGTCGCCAGCAAACCAATCATCGACCAAGGCTTAAGCCGCTGAATAAACCGGTTCAGATGTTCATGATCATTTTTTTTGTCCAGCTTCCTGCGGGTGAAATAACCGGCAATCAAAGGCAGAAGGACATATAAAATTACGGAATAGAGCAGGGTTTCCCACGGCACGGCAATATCGCTGATTCCCAGCAGAAAGGCCGCTATGGGGGCAAAGGCGAAGATCATGATAAGGTCATTGACCGATACCTGTACCAATGTGTAATTGGGATCACCTTTGACCATATGGCTCCAGACAAATACCATGGCGGTGCAGGGGGCAACTCCCAGTAATATCATGCCCGCGATATATTCATTGGCCGTTTGCGGGTCCACCAGGTCAACGAAAATAACCCTGAAAAACAACCAGCCCAGAGCTGCCATGGAAAAGGGTTTGATCAGCCAGTTGATCGTCAGGGTTAACATCAGGCCCCGGGGGCGTTTGCCCACATCTTTTATGGCGGAAAAGTCAATTTGTACCATCATGGGGTAGATCATTATCCAGATCAGCACAGCGACCACCAAATTAACATGGGCCAGTTCAAGGTCAGCAATTGTGATGAATAATCCCGGTAACAGGTTGCCGAATATAACTCCGGCAATGATACAGAGGCCAACCCAAAGTGATAAATAACGCTCAAAAATACTCATATGTTCTTACCCTTGTCATGATCTATTATTTGATACTACGGCATATATCGAATTGTCAATATATTTCCGCTTGGAAAATTTGTTAATTGCGATATTATCGCGGCATGAATCAAGAACTTGCCATAGAAAATTTTTCGGCACTGGCGCAGGACAGCCGGCTGGCCATATTCCGCTTGCTGGTGCGCAAGCAGCCCGACGGACTTCCCGTTGGTGAAATTTCCCGTCTGCTGGATATTGTGCCGTCAACGCTTTCCGGGCATCTGGGAATACTCAAGCGGGCCGGACTTCTGAAAGCGACCCGGCAGCAAAGAGAAATTCATTAYRMMNCMAGMCTTGAACATATGGGTGATCTCATTCGCTTTATGCTGAAGGATTGTTGTGATGGTCAGGTTGAAAATTGTGGCGAAATTATATCGCTGGCCTGACCTTTATTGCCCACACCACCTCAGGGGATAGGATGGACATTTGCCAGTGTTGTCATGAACTGCTACTGTACGCAAAATGAACAGACTGGAGGCCCGGATGAATTTTCTTGCAGGTATTAACGTGGCATTATTTGCTTTTGTGATTGCCATACCCACGATGGTGCAAGCGGATGCCGGGGAGGGCAGGGAAATCTATCAGAAACATTGTGCCGAATGTCACGGCGCAGAATTGCAGGGGGGACTGGGCAGCAGTTTTCTTGACCATGTATGGAATTACGGCGAAGGCCCCAGAACAATATGGATGACGGTGAAATATGGCATTCCCAATCTGGAGATGCCCGCGTGGAAAGATGTTCTGAGCGATGGTGAAATCAAATCAGTTGTCGGATTTATTGTGGCACAGGACAAGAATTCTGCTTTGGTACCGCCGCCGATGCCCGAACAGGTGAAAACTGAAATTTATGGTCTGGCACTTGAGGTGCTGGATGACAGTCTGGATGAACCCTGGTCCATTGCCTTCATAAATAAAACCCAAGCGCTGGTAACAGACAAGACAGGCAAGCTTTATCAGATGCTGAACGGCAAAATTCAAAAGGACTTCATCAGGGGACTACCCCAGGATATTACCAATATCAATCAGGCAGGTTTGCTGGATGTGGTGCTTGACCCGGATTATGCCGATAATGGCTGGATCTATCTATCCTACAGTCAGGAGCTTGCGAAAGCCAAAGATGAAAAACGTGCCCGTGCCATGACCCGTATCATCCGCGGGCGCATAAAAGACGGAAACTGGATTGATCAGCAAATATTATTCGAAGCCCCTGAAGAATTTTATTCCACCACCCGCCACCATTTCGGATCCCGTATTGTCTTTGATGAACAGGGCTATCTGTATTTTTCTGTCGGTGACCGGGGCGCAAAAGAACAGGCACAGGATATGTCCCGGCCCAACGGAAAAATTCACCGTATCCATAAAGACGGCAGCATTCCCAAAGATAATCCTTTTTTAAATCAGCGGGGAGCTATCCCCTCTATATTCAGTTTCGGTCACCGTAACCCGCAGGGTCTGGCGACACATCCGGTCACAAAAGAGGTTTGGTCAACGGAGCATGGCCCCATGGGCGGGGATGAGTTAAATCATATCCGCAGTGCTAAAAATTTTGGCTGGCCTGAAATTACCTATGGTATCAATTATGATGGGAATATCATTTCTGCCTTCACGGAAAAAGACGGAATGGAACAGCCGGTTCATCACTGGACACCGTCAATTGCCGTATGCGACATTAATTTTTATGCGGGTGATCTGTTTTCCGGGTGGAAAAACAATCTGTTGGTGACGTCCCTTAAATACCGGGATTTAAGGCGGCTGGTCATCGAGGGAGACAAGGTTGTTCATGAAGAGGTTTTACTGAGAGGGATCGGCAGAATGCGCAGTGTCACTGTTGGTCCGGATGGGGCCATATATGTGCTGGTCAATGAGCCATCTCTGATTTTGCGCCTGACACCAATTGTTGATAATAAAGATTAATAGGGACGACTTCACATATTCAATAAAAATAAGTAATGGGATTTTATGATGATTATAGGTCAAAAAAAGATATTTCCGGGGGCGCGTATTTTAGGCGTTCTGGCCCTGCTTCTGCTGCTGGTTGTTCTGGCGGGGGGGCCGGGGGTTCATCTGGGATTATGGTCCCCGCTTGACGGGTTCATATTATCCCTGCGGGCGGGGTTTATGGGCGGGCTTGCGCTGGCGGGGCTTTCCCTGATTGTCATCATTATCATTGCGGTGAAGAAAAAATATGGTGGTATGGGCAAGGCCATATTGACGTTGTTGATCGGGCTGGCTCTTGCCTCTCCCGTTGCCTATCTGCGGATGTCTGGCGGCGGCGGCGTTCCGCCTATTCATGACATCACCACGGATATGGTCAATCCGCCACAGTTCATGGCACTTGTGGGCAAGCGCGACGCGGAGGCCAACAGCCTTGATTATGAAGGGGAAAAACTGGCGGATCAACAAAAGCAGGGCTACCCCGGAATTGCGCCCCTTATGGTGTCAGATAAACCGGAACAGGCCTTTGCCAGAGCACTTGCGGTTGCGGCTGAAATGGGCTGGGAGGTTGCCGGTGCTGATGCGGCGGCTCTGCGTTTTGAGGCGACGGATTATTCAATGTGGTTCCGGTTTGCCGATGATGTGGTTGTGACCATTGCGCCAAGCGAAAGCGGCAGCCGCATTGATCTGCGCAGTGTCTCCCGCGTGGGAAGAAGTGATCTTGGGGTCAATGCCAAAAGAATTATGACCTTTCAGAAGAATTTTGCCCCCTCATCTTAAACGGAGAAGACCAAAATCATGTCGATGATTGTAAACCGTCGGGATATTGACTTCCTGATGTATGAGGTCTTTGACCTTGAGCAGATTCTGACGACGGAACGTTACGGCGACTATGACGGGCAAGTGATCACGGCTGTGCTTGATACAGCCCAAACTATTGCCGAAGATAAATTTCTGCCCTGCGCGGCAAAACTTGATGCCAATGAACCCACTTTTGACGGCACACAGGTTCATATCATCCCCGAAGTGGCAGAGGCACTGGCCGCCTATAGAGAAGCCGGGTTCTTTTCGGCCTCTTTTGATGAAGCGGTTGGCGGAATGCAAATGCCTTTTATGGTAAGTTCCGCCATATCCGGTATTTTCAATTGTGCCAATATCGGCATTGCCGACTATTCTTTCCTGACACAGGCCAATGCCAGTATGCTGAACGCTTACGGCAATGAAATACAGAAAGCCCTGTTTTTGCCGCCCATGCTGGCGGGGCGCTGGTTTGGCACAATGTGCCTGTCCGAACCACAGGCGGGGTCTTCCCTGTCGGATATTCGCACCAAAGCCGAGCCGGACGGGCAGGGGCGTTATCTTATCAGCGGCGCAAAAATGTGGATTTCAGGCGGCGATCATGCACTTTCCGAGAATATCATTCATATGGTTCTGGCCAGAATTCCCGGCGGCCCGGCGGGTGTTAAAGGCCTGTCCCTGTTTATCGTGCCAAAAGTGCGGGTCAATGACGATGGTTCGCTGGGCGCGGATAACAATATTGCTCTGGCAGGCCTCAATCACAAGATGGGCCATCGGGGAACCACCAATTGTCTGCTGAATTTTGGCGAAAAAGGCGACTGCTACGGCACGCTGATCGGGGAACCCCATCGGGGTTTGTCCTATATGTTCCATATGATGAATGAGGCCCGTATCGCGGTTGGCTACGGCGCAGTTATGTCCGGGCTGGCGGGCTATCTCTATTCTCTGGATTATGCCCGCTCCCGGCCTCAGGGACGCCATCCCCACGATAAAGACCCGCAGTCTCCGCAGGTCATGATCATTGAACATGCCGATGTGAAGCGGATGCTCATGGCTCAGAAGGTCTATGTGGAAGGCGGCCTGTCGCTGGTGACTTATTGTGCGGGATTGATTGATGTTCAGGCGGTGACGCAGAGCGTGGCAGAAAAAGCGGGCCTGGGCCTGTTGCTGGACATCCTGACCCCGATAGCCAAATCATGGCCATCGGAATATTGCCTTGAGGCCAACAAACATGCCATTCAGGTTTTGGGCGGTTATGGCTATACAAGGGAATATCCGGTAGAGCGTTTTTACCGCGACAACCGCCTTAATCATATCCATGAAGGCACCCACGGAATCCATGGCATTGACCTTCTGGGCCGCAAGGTCCGCATGGGGGGCGGGGCCGCGCTGGATGTTCTGGAAAGGGGCATCGGGCGAACTTTAAAACTGGCGGCTGACGTTGAAATATTATCCGGTTATGCTGACGAACTGGATTGCGCTTTTAAAGTCTTGAGAAAGACGGCAGAGGATGTTGCAAAGACCGACAATATCAACCTGATGATGGCCAATGCGACGACTTATCTTGATGCCTTTGGCCATGTTGTGGTGGCCTGGATGTGGCTTAAACAGGGGCTTGCAGCCCAGAAAGGATTACAGAAGGACAAGGGAGAGGCGGATTTCTATGAAGGCAAGCTGGCGGCCTGCCGGTATTTTTTCCGCTATGAACTACCCACAGTTTACGCTCGTTTTGCACTGGTGTCCTCACTGGATGAAACCTGCCTTGACATGAACCCTGAGCAATTTGTTGGTCAGTGATGCTATTAAGGTCTCTGTCAAGTCAATACCGAAATATATATACTACGCATCAAGTGACTTTACCCCCTTGATTGTTCTGGGTTATAAATGCTGATAAATAATACCAATGGGGCATAGTACAGGGAATAATGTGATGGTTGATTTTAATTTTGTGATGGAATATATCGATGAAATAAAGAACATCACTGATATAAATACTCTATCTGACCACTTCACGAACACTATAAAAAAGCTGGGCTTTAATCAACACATGACCTCTTCTACTGTTGACCTTGCAAGGTTGCCGGAAAATTCTATTCTCGTATCTCACTACCCCGAGGAATGGGCCAATAGATATCTTGAAAAGGAATACTATAATTTTGACGATGTAGTTAAATCTACCTTCAATCAAATAAAACCCTATATCTGGAATGATAAAAACCGCGATAAAATTAATCAGAAAATTTTTTCCGAAGCGGGAGAGTTTGGGATTGTCAGTGGAATTACTATCCCAATATACGTCGAAGGTTTTTATCCCTCTACCGTAAACATATCGAGCGATCAAAAAAGCATTGCCCCTGTAATCTACCACGCTCTCCATTTAATCGCCATCCWTTACCACGATAAAATTCTAAAAATACACAACGTTGATTCAACAAAGAGGGTTGTTTTGACAAACAGGCAAAGACAATGCCTTCAATGGGCTGCCGCAGGAAAAAGTTATAATGATATTGGTGATATTCTAAGTATTAGTTCCCGAACCGTTCAGTATCATATTTCAAAAACTATGGTGAAGTTCGGTGTGGTTTCTCATGAGCAGGCTATCGCGAAAGCTACCTCAATGGGCTTAATTCATCCGTAATACACCTTATGGTTATTTGGCCTATGCCGCTGTACAGCTTGGAATTGCTTTATTTTCATTTTTTTCTTAAAACCTGTAGAACACGACAGTATTCAAACACCCTTATTTCCTAATAGGTTTATTCAAGAACGGGATAAAACAAAAGGAGCAGGGCAGTGATTGAGTTGATCACCAAATATAATATAGATTATTATCGCGCCGAGATTGAGCAAATGTTCAGGCTTCGATATCAAATATTTGTTGAAGACAAGGGCTGGAATCTGCCTATGGCAAAGAACGGTCTTGAGATAGACCAATTTGACCATGAGGATGCTGCCTATTTGATTGCATTTGATGATAATAGGGAAATTTTAGGCTCTATCAGGTTCACACCTACAGATAAACCCAATATGCTGAGCGATGTCTTTTCTTATCTTGTTGAGGGGGAGGTGCCGACTGGTCCAATGATATGGGAAACTTCTCGGGGGTTCTCAACAGTTAAGCATAAACATGAGACTCTATCTCCTGTCTTAAGCACCTTGATGGTAGGAATGGTTGAGGCCGGGCTTTTGCTTGGTGCCAATAAAATGAATTTTATTGTGGGAACTAAGCTGTACCCCACCTTTTTAAATGCCGGGTGGGGCGTAACACCTCTTGGATTCCCCCATATCGATGAAAATGGTGATGAAATATTGGCCGCCTCACTAAAAATAGATTCATTAGCGTTGCACAATGTACGCAGGGTGAGGAATATTAAATTACCCCTTCTCCGATACAACAACTTTGAAAAGGATGTAGCATGACCAAATCAGCTGTTAAATCAGAAGATAATATCACACCAAATCTCGGAGTAATGCTGGCTACAATAGGGTATGCTTTAAGCAAGTTAAATATGGATGATAGAAAGCAACTTACAGATGGGATTATCGCCTTGAGTGAGGAAAAATTTAAAAATTATAAAAAACTTTCTCGGTAATATTCTCATGGTGGATTCCACTCCGGAATCCACCCATTAGCCAATACAGTCTGGACCTGATACGATCCTATGATAGTTTAATTCTTACCACTCAGAAGAAATTGCCAAAAATTCTGAATTTTCATATTGATTTAAAAAGCCCCAAGCCTTATAGCTTCGGCAAGGGCAAATGTAACTGTCGTTCCATACCGGAATGTGGCGCAGTCTGGTAGCGCACTTCGCTGGGGGTGAAGGGGTCGCAGGTTCGAATCCTGTCATTCCGACCAATAGAAAAGTCCCTTAATCCAATGGGTTATGGGACTTTTTTGGTATTTTTGGATATTTGAATTTAGGACTTATTTCAATCTGAGGTCAATATTGAGGTCAATTTCTCCATTTAATTATCATTAGCCGCCTTTTTTGACATTACATCAAAAATCCAACTCTGAACTTCTTTCAGCGACCATACTTTTCTGCACGCTCCCAACGCATAAGGCTTAGGGAAACTGCTCTTGGCGATCCGCCGTCTAATTTCAGTTGCCGACAAAGTAGTCATTTTAGTTACATCGCCTATTTTTAAAAAACATTCTTCATTCATAGTTTAATCAACTCCTATATAATTGGCTCTGAAATAGTCGTGGCTCATTTGTATAAAGTTAGCCGGGACCGGGTTCTGTCGTTGGAGGCGTCAGGAATTTTGCCATAGTATCTTATATGTAAAGACAGAAGTTATTATCAAAAAAACGTTAGAGACAACCATCAGTGAATATCTGATTTGCAATCTTGTCAATATATTTTAACGTTTTATTACAAGGGCTTAAATAAGACTCAATCGTTGTAAATCTCTCCTAGTCGTAAGGTGTAGAAGAAGATCAAAGTCGATCTAACAGTATTTATCTGCAATTCGTTCGATTTTTTTTGACCTCATCAATAAGGAAGGCAAAAAAACTCGATAGCAGCGAGAAGGTGGCATTAATTTTGAATTTGTGATCCGAGTCGCTCACGGTAATGCCCCTTTCGGCTAATAATTCTTCAACGTCCCGATAACTCATGGTAAATCGGAAATAAAGCCAAATGGCTTGTTTGATGATTTCAGGGGGGAAGCGATGACGGTGATAGGAAATTGTTTTCATTAAATCTCAATAACACACTGTGTTAAAAAAGTTAAGATGGCAAGCCCTTCGCACGATTATCAAAAACGTTTACGTCAAAACGGATTTAAAATATCAATGAGCGGAAAGGGTAATTGTTATTATAATGCGGTTGTCGAAACATTCTTCAAAACCATTAAAGCAGAATTGATCTGGCGGCACCTCTGGCAAACAAGACACCAGGCAGAAGTGGCAATATTTGAGTATATAAATGGCTTTTATAATCCACGCCGAAAACATTCAGCGTTGGGATGGAAAAGCCCCTTGGCTTTCGAAAGAGAAGCTGCTTAAATGAGAACATAGGGCGGAACTAGAACGCGACAGGTCCAAAAATCGAGAGCTATTCAATCCCGCCTAATGCAGCAATTAAACAAATAGATTAAAAGCGGGAAGAAAATTCACATGTTTATCCGGCAATTTTATTGCGGCCTATGACAGGATATTGTTCAATTTCATACACCGAACCCGTAACCGGAGCCGATAAATCAGACAGCCAGAAAACCACATGGTTGGCAATTTCATGGGGCTGTAACAGTTGCCCACGCGGGGCGGCGGCGAGGGGGATGTTTTCATGCCAGTTATCGGGGGCGCCGAGGGATTTTTGCATGGCTTTTTCCCCGTCGGTGAGCGTCCATCCCACATTAAGCTGATTAACACGGATATTCTCTTCCGATAGCGCATCGCCCAGATTACGGGTCATCGTCATCAGCGCACCTTTTGACATGGAATAAATCAGTAGATCATTACCGCCGCACCACGCATTGATTGAGCCAATATTGACGATGGAACCCGCTGTGGAACGCTCACGGCAATTTGCCACAAAATATTTGCACAGCATCAACGGCGCGCGGGTATTAATGTGGAAAATGCGGTCAAAATCATCATCTTCGGACGTGTCAATTGTACTGCGGGGAAAAATGCCCGCATTATTGACAAGTCCATCTATGTCGCCAAAGGCATCAATGCAGGCCTGCATCATTATCTCTGGCGCGTCAGAATCGGATAAGTCGGCCACAACCCATTGGGTCTTGTCACCCAAACTAGAGGCTGCTTCTTTTAGTTTATCGGCATTGGAACCATGGAGCATGACATTAGCCCCCGCTGCCAGAGCCTGTTTGGCAATCGCGTAGCCAATACCCGAGGAGGAGCCGGTAACCAGAATAGATTTATTTTCGAGAATATTACTCATGATGATCCTTCATTATTAATTGCTACAGCCAAAGCGGAAAATTGTCCTGCTGAAAAATGTCTCTCCGGCTTCTAAAATTGCCGAGGGGAAATGTGAGTGATTAGGCGCGTCAGGGAAATTCTGGGTTTCCAGACAAACTGACTGATGTGGTCCGTAAGGAATACTGCCTTTGCCCATAAGTTCATTGGTCAAATTATAAGCCGTATAAAGCTGTACCGATGGCTGATCGGTAAAGACGTTTATTGTCCGGCCAGATGGGGGATGACTTAGGCAGGCGGCAAAATGCGAATCTTCAGTACGTCGATCAGCTAAAATATATGTGGGGTCATATTCGCCTACTAGCTTTCGGGGTTTGCGGAAATCCAGAGGTGTGTTTTCCACATCATTAAATTTTCCGGTGGGGATCAGGTCTTTGTCACAGTCCAGAACCTGCGTGGCCGGGATGGTGAGCAGATGATCGTCAATAGAGGACACCGCATTAGCCGAAAGATTGAAATAGCTATGCTGGGTCAGATTGATAACCGTTGTTTTGCTTGTGGTGGCGCGGTATGTCACATGCAGGCTGTCATCATCATTCAAAATATATTGCACCTTAACATCAAGTTCACCGGGATAGCCCTCATCTGCGTCAGGGCTAATCAAGTGAAAGCTTATGCCGCTGTTACCCAGGCCGCTGATTATTTCTGAATGCCACAGTTTTTTGTTAAAACCGCGATGGCCCCCGTGAAGATGATGTTGTCCGTGGTTCTGGCTGATTTTAACTGGTTTGTTATCGATGGTGCATCGGCCATAGGCAATGCGGCCGGCATATCGTCCGGCAATGGACCCCATATGTGATGTGTCCTGATAATAGGCTTGTGCGGTATCATAACCCAGAACGATATCACCCATCTGGCCATGACGGTCCGGGGTATGAAGTTCTGTAATGATACAGCCAAGGTTTGTTACAGCCAGCTCAATCCCGTTGGCGTTTCTGATACGATAAAGCTGTGCCATCCGGTCGCCCGCAAAAGGGCCAAAAGTCGTATGATCAATGATAGTCAAGATAATTTACCCTTAAACATAGGCGCAGGCAGGCCATTGGCGTCGACCTGATAAATAAACAGGTTCCCTGCTTGTGGCTGGCTTTTCAAGGCATCATCGCTCAGATTTTCCTGTGCCGTCGTAATGCAGAGAAGATCAAGGCTCGGGCCGCCGAAAGCCACGCAGGTAGGCTGGCTCACCGGCATTTCGAGAATAAAATCAATCGTACCATCCGGCGCATAGCGCACCACCCGGGAACCGTCCCACTGGGCATTCCAAAGATAACCTTGTGCGTCGGTGACCGAGCCATCAGGGGCAATAGAACCCGTTGTCGAGGCAAATATCCTCGCATTGGAACAGGCACCATTTGCCATATCAAAATCATAGCGTTGTATTTGTTGTTTTGGTGAATCGGCAAAATACATATACTTTCCATCTGGGCTCCAACACAGACTATTGGCAATATGAATGTCAGAAATATGCGCGGAGACTTCCATCGCTTCATTCAGGCAAAAGAGCTTGCTTTTCTGAATGGTTTCCGATTTTCCATCTTCGGCCATAGTACCACACCAGAACCGCCCCGCAGGATCAACACGGCCATCATTGAACCGCAGCCCCTCAACACCGTCAAAGGGTTTTCTGATCCATTGAATGTCTCCTGTTTCCGGGCGGAAAGACGCATATCCGCTTTCAAAGGCGGCCACAAGCAGACCTTCCTCATCCGTGAAACCAAAAGCACACAGCCGTTCAGGCGTTTGAAAGATATCAAGCTTTTCATTTTCCAGTATGAAACGGTGAAGTTTGCAGTTTTGGATATCTGTCCACCAGAAAGCCCCGCTGCGACCGTCCCATAATACACCCTCGCCAAGCGTATTCTGTACAGGTACAATATATTTAAGTTTTATTTTCATAAATCATATTCCATTCTGGATAAAAATAAACACAAATTGACAGCGCTGTCAATATATGTTTATTCTCTGTTTAAATTCAGTAGAAAAGAATAGATATTTTTTGCAGATGATCTGATAAGGTGAATATGTAATGACAAAAAAGAAAAGAATATCAGAAGAAGATTTAAGAAGCCGTGAGTGGTTTAATGACCCCGAAGACCCCGGCATGACGGCGCTGTATCTTGAGCGGTATCTCAATTTTGGCCTGACCGTGGAGGAGTTGCAATCAAACAGACCGATCATCGGTATTGCCCAGACAGGGTCAGACCTTGCCCCCTGCAATCGTCACCATATGGTTTTGGCTGACCGGGTAAAAGACGGTATTCGCGACGGGGGCGGTATTCCGCTGGAATTTCCCATTCATCCCATACAGGAAACAGGGCGCAGACCGACCGCCGCCATTGATCGTAATCTGCAATGTATTAGTCTGACCGAAATTCTTCATGGCTATCCCATCGACGGGGTTGTGCTGACCACCGGATGCGATAAAACCACGCCGGCACAGATCATGGCCGCCTCAAGCGTTGACATTCCGGCCATCGCCCTGTCGGTTGGCCCCATGCTCAATGGCAATTATCTGGGCCAGTGCGTTGGCTCCGGCACGGTCATTTGGGAAGCCCGGCAACGGTTGGCAAAGGGGGAAATTGATTATCAGGAATTCATGACTATGGCTGCGGAAAGTGCGCCCTCCGCCGGACATTGCAATACGATGGGTACGGCCTTGTCTATGAATTGCATTGCCGAAGCGTTGGGCATGAGCCTGCCGGGGAATGCCTCTATTCCCGCGCCTTACCGTGAGCGTCAGCAGATGGCCTATGCCACCGGTCGCCGTATCGTTGATATGGTGTGGGAAGACCTGAAGCCGTCTGATATTATCACACGGGAATCCATTGAGAATGCAATTGTTATCTGTGGTGCGGTAGGGGGGTCGACCAATGCTCCGGTGCATGTGAATGCTATCGCGGCCCATGCAGGGGTTGAGGTTACGATGGATGACTGGCAGGAAATCGGACATCCTGTGCCACAGATTGTCAACTGTCAGCCTATCGGGGAATATCTGTCGGAAGATTTTCACCGGGCGGGCGGGGTTCCCGCTGTATTGAGTGAGTTGATGAAGGGTGGCTATATCCGCGAAGGCGCCATGACGGCAAACGGGAGAACCATTGGTGAAAATTGTGCGGGTAAGCTGGTGATAAACAGCGACGTTATTAAAACCACCGCACGCCCTCTGGCTGAAAAAGCGGGTTTCATGGTGCTGTCGGGCAATATGTTCACGTCAGCCCTGATGAAAGTTTCCGCCATTAGCGATGATTTTCGGGCGCGTTATTTGTCTGACCCTGATCACCCCAACGCTTTTACAGCAACGGCAGTGATTTTTGATGGCCCCGAACAATATCACGGCACCATCGAAGATCCGTCTTTAAATATTACTGAAGACAGTATTCTGGTCATGCGGGGTGCGGGACCCGTGGGTTATCCTGGTTCGGCAGAGGTGGTGAATATGCAGGCTCCTGCCTATCTGTTGAAACGGGGGATTGCCGACTTGCCAACGATGGGTGATGGTCGCCAGAGCGGCACATCATCCGCGCCTTCCATATTGAATATTTCGCCGGAAGCTGCCGTTGGCGGCGGGCTTGGCTTGCTTAGGCCGGGCGATAAAATCCGTGTGGATTTGAACAAGCGCACGGTTGACCTGTTACTTTCTGAAGATGAAATGGACACCCGCCGCTCCGCGCCGCCCTATAAAATTCCCGAGGCACAAACATGGTGGCAACAGGAATATCGGGATAAGGTTTCGGGGCTGGATAAAGGGGCTGTCTTTGAGGATATGGTTAAGTATCGGGATATTGTGAAAAAGACACCGCGACATTCACATTAGGGTCCGTGGACAATTAAGGGCAAAATATATATGCGTAATATTCGCCTCGAAGATGTGGCCCGAAAAGCGGGGGTTTCTATGAAAACTGTCTCGCGGGTTGTCAATGGCGAGCCTAATGTTCGTGCCAATACACAAGAAAAAGTACTCGAAGCCATCAAGCTGATGAATTACCGCCCTAATGCCTCTGCCCGTTCCCTCGCAGGCAACAGGTCATATCTTGTGGGGCTGCTCTATGGTGATGTGTCTCCGGCCTATCTTTTCGAAGTTCAGAATGGCGCCCTGAAGGCGGGCAATGAGACCCATTATGGCCTGGTGCTGCATCCCTGTGAGACAGTAGAAGATGACGTGTCCGGTGATGTGGCTGATTTCCTCAAGCAGTCCCGTGTTGACGGTCTTATCCTAACACCGCCTATATCAGATAATATGGCGCTCATACGTCTACTGGATGCTGAAAAGATCCCTTATGTGCGCCTGTCGCCCATGGATAGTGATATGGGCATGACGGTCTCCATAGATGAGAAACAGGCGGCGGCGGAAATGATGAAACATCTGTTGGACCTTGGTCATCGACGCATTGGTTTTATCAAGGGTCCGATGGCTCATGGGGCCAGCCGTTGGCGTTATGAAAGCTATAAAGCATCTCTGGAAAAAACAGGAATTATATTTAACCCTGCTTTGGTGGCAGATGGTGACTTCAGTTTTGACAGCGGAAAAATAGCGGCGGAGAAATTGCTTTCGGGGGGAAATCCACCAACGGCCATTTTTGCCAGTAATGATAATATGGCGGCAGGGGTAATTCACACGGCCTTTGAAAGGGGCCTGCAAATCCCGCGTGATATTTCGATCGCAGGGTTCGACGATGCCCCGCTTGCCCGTCAGTTATGGCCATCCCTGACCACCATTCATCAGCCTATGCGCGGCATGGGCCATATGGCTATGGCGCAACTTTTGACCATGATCAGGGGTGATGACTGCGCAGGCCCTGAGCAATCCATATTAAATTATGAACTGATCATCAGGGCTTCGACAGCTAACGTTGGACGCGGCCAGAGCCATCCCCATCCATAAGTTTAATCACTTCGTCACGGCTGACCCGGTTAAAGTCACCCGAGATAGTGTGTTTCAATGCACTTGCTGCCACCGCGAAATTCAGGGCATCTGCACGGTCAGAATAAAGATTTAAGCCCGCAATCAGGCCGGATGCGAAGCTGTCACCGCCGCCAACCCGGTCTACAATGTCGGTTAGTTCATAATGTTTCGACAGATGGAAACCACTATCATCGCGCAGACAGGCTGACCAGCCGTTACGATCAGCACTATGGCTTTCACGTAGCGTAATCGCCATCACGGACAGATTTGGAAATATCTCCATCATGCGCATGGACAGAGCTTCATATTTAGTCGTATCCAGTTTGCCGCTTTCCACATCAATGTCGGCTGTAATGCCCAGGGATTTCTGACAGTCTTCCTCATTGGCGATACCTATATCGACATATTTGACCAGATCGGTCATCACTTCTGGTGCTGTTTTGCCGTATTTCCAGAGTTTGCCTCGGAAATTAAAATCACAGGACACAGTTACCCCATGTTCCTTGGCGGCCTTTACAGCTTCCATTGACATATCGGCGGCACTTTGACTCAGGGCTGGCGTGATGCCGGTAATATGAAGCCATTTGGCCCCTTTATAAATTTCACTCCAGTTGAAATCTCCCGCGCCACATTCTGCGATCGAGGAATTCGCGCGGTCGTAAATCACTTTACTGGCCCGCTGGTTGCTTCCGGTTTCCAGAAAATAAATCCCAATCCGTGACCCCGACCGGCGGATCATGCTGGTATCAACCCCAAAACTGCGGATTTCACGGATGCAGGCCTCGCCAATGTCATTGTCAGGCAGTGCAGTGACAAAGGCGGCATCAAGGCCGTAATTGGCCAACGCGACTGCTACATTGGCCTCGCCGCCGCCAAAGGTGGCTTCAAAGTTGGGGCTTTGGAAGAAGCGTTCATGGGCATTGGTTCTCAGGCGTAACATAATCTCGCCAAGAGTGATGAAATCGGCCATGAGAGGCTCCTTGTTTTTAAGAAAATTGAATGTTTATTTTGACCTTGCGGCCTGTGCAATATTTGCGGCCTCTCGGGCAAGGCGTGTGACGGTTTCAAAATCACCTGCCGCAATGGCATCTGCGGGTGTGATCCAGCTGCCGCCACAGGCAAGTACAGAGGGCAGTGCCAGAAAGTCAGGCAGGTTAGCCGCCGATACGCCGCCCGTCGGCATGAAGCGCATGTCACGGAATACAGATGACAGGGCTTTTAGCATGGGGATGCCGCCTGCGAGGGACGCGGGGAAGAATTTTACCGCCGTCAGACCCAAATTATAAGCTCGCTGGACTTCTGTTGCCGTTGAAACACCAGCATAGAGAGGAAGGTCAGCGGCCTTGGCCACAGCAACGACACCCTCATCAAGGCCGGGGGATACAATGAATTTTGCCCCGGCTTCCACAACGGCCTCGGCCTGTTCCGCGCTAAGAACGGTTCCTGCTCCTGCGATAACCTCATCCACTTCAGCGGCGACGGCCCGCAAACATTCTAACGCCGCTGGTGTGCGCAGGACAATCTCAACCACTTTCAGGCCGCCCTTGGCAAGCGCACGGGCAATTTCTATGGCGACAGCAGGGTCATCTGCCTGAATCAAGGGCACCACAGGGGTTGTTTCTAATAGGGTGGATATTTGTGAGGTCATTACGGGCTTCCCTGTTGGAAGATAATTTAAAATAAGGCTTGATTAGTTTCAAATATGGAACTAAGTTTATATAATGGATAAAATAAGCTTAGCTTTAATAAGAGTCAAGTGTTTCTTAGCCATATGAATGATCGGGAAAACTTTTTATGTCGTCAGTCACAAAAGCATTCACCATTTTGTCCCGTGTGGGCCGCGCGGGCGGGCGTGGTTTGCCCTTTGCGGAGATTGTGCGCCAGACGGAGCTTCCCAAAGCGACCACCCACAGGCTACTGAAAGAAATGGTTGAGATTGGGGCTTTAATTTTCGACTTATCAACAAAATGCTATCGTTGCGGTCTGTTGCTCGCCCGTCTTGGTGCCGGGGTAACGGCGAACTATGATATCCGCACCATAGTTCGGCCCCATCTTGAAGAGTTACAGAAAGTCACAAGTCAGGTGGCAACCCTTGGTATTTTAAATGGGGGTGAAGGTGTTTATATTGATAAGGTTGAGGGCAGCGATTTTGGTATTCGGCTGCATTCTGAAATTGGCAAGGCCTTTCCGCTGCATGCGACCGCAATGGGCAAAATATTATTGGCCTATAGTGACGGCGTGGTTATTGAGAATGTCCTTCACGACGAACTTACTGCATTTACTGACAAAACAATCACTAATCGTGCTATTCTGAAGGCAGAATGTAAAAAAGTTCGTGATTGCGGCTTTGCCATTGATAATGAGGAAATCACCCGCGGGCTGGTCTGTATTGCAGCACCTGTGTTCGGTGTGGATGGTAGATGTGTCGGCGCTATCAGCTGCACATCACCGAGTTATATATTAGATGACAATAGTCTGGAGGTCATTAAAGCCGTTGTTATTAAACAGGCCGCAAGGGCCTCGGTATGAATAACAGAGGGTTTCAAATTCTCCATTTAACATATTGTTTTTAATGGATAAAAACCTATGTGCTGTATGATTCAATCAAGAATTAACAATAGACCGCTGCTGAATGGAAAATTTAGATATGAAAAGTGAAAAAATTACTTCCTATGACTTAGCTCAGATGGCAGGCGTCTCTCAGCCCACGGTTTCCAGAGCCTTGAGGAACAGTCATGTTGTCAGTAAAAAAACCCGCGATAAAGTTCAGATGCTGGCAAAGAAATATAACTATAAAGTTGATATAAATGCCCGTAATCTGCGCTCGCAGAAATCCAAAACCATCGCCCTTCTATTATTTGAAGATAAGGGAACGGTCGATTCGCCCATAAATCAGTTTTTTGTATCGATGTTAGGAAATATCACCCGCTCATGTTCCARGCGCGGATATGATCTGCTCATATCCTTTCAGCAGGCGAGCGATGACTGGGGCGGGGATTATGAGGATGCCCACCGGGCGGACGGGATAATATTTCTGGGTTATGGTGATTATATGACCTACATAGAGAAAATTTCCAAGCTGGATGAAATGGATGCCAATTTCATTACATGGGGGCCTGTTCTTCCTAATCAGCCGGGCTATTTCATTGGCTGTGATAATGTGCAAAGCGCCCATATAGCCACAAAACATCTCATTGATCTTGGCCATAAAAGAATAGCTTTTTTTGGCGAGGTGTCCGAACATCACCCTGAATTTTATCAACGCTATATGGGCTATATCAAGGCCCATGAGGAGGCCGGATTGAGGGTTGATCCGGAACTTCAGATTGATTGCAGGACATCTGAACAAAGCGGCTATCGTGCCGCTCTTAATTTGCTGGGAAAGGGTCTGGAATTTGATGCTTTATTCGGTGCAAGTGACTTGATTGTTATCGGGGCCATTAAGGCATTTCAGGATAAGGGGTTAAAAGTTCCTCAGGATGTGGCGATTGTTGGCTTCGATGATATTCCCACCTCTGCCTATATTAATCCACCGATTACCACGATGAAGCAGGACACTGCGCTTGCCGGCGAAATACTGGTGAAAAATCTGTTAAAGCTAATAGACGGCCAGACAATTGAGTCCGTTTCAATGCCCACTAAATTGATCATTCGGGAATCCTGCGGCGCAAAATTAGCTTGAGGAAATTATCCCGCCTTTAATTTCCAATCAGATAAATAAATATGGATGTAGGGCTATTTCCCTTATGTATTCGTATGTGAACTCCCCATTCCGGCTTGTGTATTCGTATGTGATCCCTTGCGTCCCCCTATGCTGAATCTTTATTATTAGGGTCTTCGTTAAAGAAAAATATCACCATAAAATACCATAGGGAAAACGTGATGAGTAAATACAACCACACATTAAACAGACTTCGTAAATATATATTTCTTTCCGCCGTTAGCAGTCTCGCCATTACGGCGTGCGCCATACCTGCTGCTATATCGCAGGAGAATGATACAGATAAGGACGATGTTCTTCTGGAAGAGGTTATTGTCAGAGGCTACCGCGCAAGTTTAATCAGCGCTATTGGAAATAAACGTAACGCTGATACCCAGATTGAATCGATTTCAGCTGAGGACTTGGGACGTCTTCCCGATATATCCATTGCGGAAGCCCTAGCCAGATTGCCCGGTATCACATCACAAAGAACCGGCGGTCAGGCCAGTGCCATTAATATTCGCGGCCTTAGTCAGGATTTGACACTTGCCACATTAAACGGCCGCGAGCAGGTGTCCCCAAGTGGCAGCCGTGTGATAGAATTTGAACAATTCCCATCTGAATTGATATCGGGGGTTGATGTTTATAAATCCCCCAAGGCTTCATTGATCGAAGGTGGTGTCGCCGGTACGGTTAACATGAAAACGGTCAGGCCGCTGGATAGTAAGAAAGATTTCTCCTTTAACGTAAATGCGCGGGCAAGCTATAATGACCGGGCTGGTGAAAGTATTGATGCCAATGAATATGGCTATCGCTTCAGCGCATCCTTTCAAGGTAAGTTTGCCGATGACAAAGTAGGTATTGCCCTTGGATATGCCCGTCTGGAACAGCCCGATATTGCCGTACGTTTTATAGGATTCGATTTCAGGGGCGGTAATAGCCCCGGCGGCGTACCTGTTCTGGATCTTGATGGTGATGGTCAGGCCGATGCGGTTAGTTTTGGATTTGAAGTGGAAGAAGCCGGCGGTAAAGACACCCGCGATGGCTTAATGGCTGTTCTGCAATTTGAACCAAATGAAAATTTAACGATACAAATTGACGGTTATTACTCAAAATTTACATCCAAAAGTTTTGGTCGCGGTATTCGGGTAATTGGTGCTGACACAATTGATGCTGGAAATCCGGCATCTTCGACCGCCATAAGTAATGCCACTGTTGTCAATAATGCCATTGTCAGCGGAACTCTGACCCGTGACGGTAGTGAACCTGCGCCGGGTATTCCACAATTTGGCGGATTTGGCCTTACGGTCGGCATATTTAATGATGATAATAGTGATGATGATGAGCTTTATACTATTGTGTCAATAAGCATTTAAAATTGCACCACCTTTTGCATTTAAAATTGCACCACCTATTCAGTAACAAAGCCAACATGATATCTGCCCATATATAGCGAGATGTCCTGTTGGCTTTGTGTATTTTCAGGCTTGTTTTACGTGCCTGTTTTTGCTCTGTACAAAGCGGAAGGAGTTGTTTCCGGTTTCAATGATTGAACAATGATGGGTGACCCTGTCGAGAAGTGCCGTCGTCATTTTGGCATCGCCAAAGACCGAGGCCCATTCGCCAAACTCCAGATTGGTGGTAATGATAACACTGGTTTTCTCATAGAGCTTGCTGATCAGGTGGAAGAGGAGCGCTCCGCCGGATTTGGGGAATGGAATATAGCCCAGTTCATCAATGATGACACAATCTGTCTGGCTGAGCTGACGGATGAGTTTGCCGGTATTGCCTTCAGCTTGTTCTTTGATCAGGGCGTTTATGAGATCAACTGCATTGTGGAAACGAACTTTCTTACCTTGTGTGATGAGTGAGGTTCCCAGGGCAATGGCAATATGGGTTTTACCGGTTCCGGTACCGCCAACAAGGATCAGATTGTGGGCATCCTTTGTGAACTGCCCGGTGCACAGCTGTTGTATCTCAGTTTGTTTTACAGCGGATAGGCCATAATCGAATGTGGCAAAGTCTTTGTGATGGGGAAAGCGGGCGATCCGCATCTGATAGTGAATGGACCGCACGCGTCGTTCCGTGACTTCCGCCTCAATCAGCTGTTTGAGTGCTGTTATCAGGTTAGGTGGTGTCCGCGCGGCCAATAAATCCTGTGCACATCCGGCCATGCCGTGCAGGCGCAGGGCTGTGAGCTGTTCAATCAGGGCATTCATCATCTGACCTCCTGAGTTGCATAAAGCAGCTCATAGCGTTTGCAATCAGCTTGCGGAATCACATGCAGCTGTGGATAGCAATGTGTATCAGGCAGTGGCTCGATCACCGGCTCTACAAGCTGGTTGATCAGATTGATGATGGCAGGCAGACGCATTGTCTTTTGTCCAACCGCTAAATCACAAGCCACTTCTACAGCCTCCATTCCATGTCGCTGAGCCTGCATTAACAGTTCAACAAAGTCACGGTCACCACCCTTACTATCCATATAGAGATCTTTAATCTTGTTCATGGCAGCAGGCAGTTGCCATTCCACAAACGGTGCCCCATCACGCAGGGCACCAGGTTTGCGCACCAGAAGGGGGACATAATGCCAGGGTTCAAAGTAGCTGATATTCTTGGTAAAGCGACGCTTGTGTTCGGCTATGACCTCGTGCCCTGCGACCAGAATAATCCGGCCCGCATAGGCCCGCAGGGAGACGTGACAGCCTGCATATTTAGCAGGTACGCTATACCGGTTGCTGTCATATTGAGCAAGGCAGGTGGAGCGCACCCGAACTCTTTTCTCTACATAGCCATCAAAAGCCTGACCCAAGGGCCGTAAATGACCGCATTCTTCCTGATAGAGACTGTCAATCGTCCTGTCTTGCCTCTCTGGATGGGCACGACGCCCAAGCT
The DNA here is from genome assembly GCA_002401545.1 of Alphaproteobacteria bacterium. Taxonomy (GTDB): domain Bacteria; phylum Pseudomonadota; class Alphaproteobacteria; order Sphingomonadales; family Emcibacteraceae; genus Paremcibacter. Next base: position 125 of record NVTJ01000004.1, on the reverse strand, counting down.
CTGCACATTTGGCGACCAGCCAGCTGTTCAAGCTTTCCAGATCATCAAAACGCAACTTGGGGCAAAACAGCTTTTGGCGCACAAATTGAACCTGCCTCTCTACCTGCCCCTTTTCCCACCCACTG
>NVTJ01000142.1 GCA_002401545.1 Alphaproteobacteria bacterium | reverse complement strand
TGGTGGCGATTGCCGAAAAATTCAACCTGCCGATCCACGCCATCGGGGTTGGTGAGGCGATCGATGATCTGCAACCTTTTGATGCCGATGATTTTTCTAAAATGTTAGTGGGACTGAAAGTATGAGTGATACCAAAAAACAACTTCTTAAACTTGTTATCGAGATGTTCCCGATCGTGCTGTTTTTCTATGCCTATGATGCCAAAGACATGGAGAGTGTTTATCTGGCCACCAAGGTATTTATGGTGGCGATGGTGGTTTCCATGATTGCCTCCAAACTGGTGTTTAAGAAGATTGGCCTGATCCTGTGGATTTCCGGTGGCCTTGTGGGAATATTGGGCGGTGCGACGATTTATTTTCATAATGAGATATTTATCAAACTGAAACCAACAATTCTCTATAGTTTCTTTGCGGCAGCCCTTCTCGGGGGTCTGGCCTTTGGCAAATTTTTCCTGAAAAATGTCTTTGAGGCCGGCTTTCCGCCCATGCCCGATGAAGCCTGGAAAAAGCTTTCCTTTCGCTTTGGCCTGTTTTATATTTTTAATGCGGTTCTCAATGAAATCATTCACCGGAATTTTGATTTTGATACCTGGATAGCCACCAAGCTGTGGCTGTTCATGCCGCTCAGTCTTCTGTTTATGATGGCACAGATGCCCATGCTGATGAAATATATGGATGTTGAGGAAAAGAGTTAGAGTCTTTCTGCTGAATATAGTTGTTATATTTGCCAGCAGGCCACATGGTGGATAAGGGAAATTTCCCTGTCCAGCTCACCCTCGGGGGCCAGATGCCAGTCCCATTTATCTTTTGGCGCCGGAAGGCCGTTGTCTGGCAAGGCGGGTTCTTTTTTCAAAAGCTCACTCCCCTTTTTATAGCTGCGCTCAAGATCACTGATAAGCAATGTCTGAGAGGCGACGGCGGACAGCATTTTCAGATGATCTTCGGTGATGTTTTGCACAAAATCATCCGGCAGCGGTATATGGTGTCTTGTGGCATATTTAAGCAGATTCAGGGGCAGTTGGGACAGGATGTTGAGGGAAATCACTAGATCGGCCTCCGGCAGGCTGTCGCATATTTCCGCTATGGATTTTTTATGAAACAGCGGCCTGACCCAGCCGGTCACATCCTGCTCAATGAGCTGAACCCGGCCTTTGCAAAATTTACGCACTTTTGGCAGATGGACAATATCCACCAGAATCAGGGAATGACCCCTTTCCATCAAACCCTTCAGGGGAACATCATGCAAGGCCCCGGACCCGATGATCATGACGGTTGACCCCGGCGCCAGAGAAGCCGCCGCCGTTAGAATATGTTGCTGACATTTGTCAAGATGATACGCCCATGCGTCGCGGCACCGGGCGTACCGGGCGTCAATGGCAATAGCTTCGCGCACATATCCCAGCGCCCTGACCTCACGCGGTGCCGGGGCGAGCATATGCTGGATTGCCTCAAATATCATCGGCCTTTATAGGTGCCTTTGCGCTTTTCAAGGAAAGCTGTTGTGGCTTCGGCCCGGTCCTCGCTGGACATGAGCAACTGCATGCTTTTGCGTTCGAGTCCCAGAGCAGATTCCAGCGACATATCGGGGCCATGCAATATGGCATATTTGATATGCTCCAGCCCCAGTGGCGGCAGGGCGGCCAGTTCGCGGGCCATCTCCATGGCACGGGCCATAACCTTGTCATCGTCCAGCACCTCACAGACCAGCCCCATGCTTTTGGCCTCATCAGCCCCGATTATCATGCCGGTCAGGCACAGGCGCATGGCGTTATATTTGCCAACGGCCCGCACCAGTCTCTGCGATCCCCCGGCTCCAGGCATAACCCCGACTTTAACCTCGGGCTGGCCGAATTTAGCCCCCTTGCCTGCCAGAATAATGTCGGAAATCATCGCCAGTTCCATGCCGCCGCCAAGGGCAAAGCCATTGACCGCTGCAACCACCGGCCGGGGGTAGTCGGCGAAAGCATTATAGAGCTTCTCCACATGGAGCTTGTAATAATCCACGGCACTGAGAACGGACATTTCCTTCAGGTCCGCCCCCGCAGCAAAGGCTTTTTCATTGCCGGTTATGATCACCGCCCGAATGTCTTCACGGGCTTTTAGTTCGGTAAATTTTTCGGCAATCAAAGTGCGCACGTTAAGATTAAGCGCGTTATAGGCCCGGGGCCGGTTAAGGCGGACCACGGCAATATGATCTTCGGGGAATTCGAGCAGGACTTCTTCTTCAGACATGATATCCTCCCTTAAAAAGCACTGATGCCCGTCTGCATCCGGCCCAGAATCAACGCATGGACATCATGAGTGCCCTCATAGGTATTAACCGCTTCCAGATTCATGGCATGGCGGATGACGTGGAATTCATCACTGATACCATTGCCGCCGTGCATATCACGGGCCATGCGGGCTATTTCCAGTGATTTGCCGCAACTGTTACGTTTCAGCAGCGAAATGGCGTCGGGGGACAGCTTGTTTTTCTCCCTCAGGCGCGTGGCATTGAGGCAGGCGTGAAGGCCAAGGGTGATTTCGGTCTGCATATCGGCCAGTTTTTTCTGAATTAATTGCGTGGCGGCCAGAGGTTTGCCGAACTGTTTGCGGTCAAGAGTATATTGACGCGCCGCGTGCCAGCAGAACTCAGCCGCGCCCAAAGCCCCCCAGGCAATCCCGAGCCGGGCATTGCTCAGGCATCCCAGCGGGCCTTTCATGCCCGTCACATTCGGCAGCAGGTTTTCGTGCGGTACAAAGACATCTTCCATAACGATCTCGCCGGTGACAGAGGCCCGCAGTGAGAATTTGCCTTCGATCTTCGGGGCGCTCAGGCCCTTCATGCCTTTTTCCAGGATAAAACCGCGCACTTTACCATCATCACCTTTGGCCCAGACCACAAAAATATCGGCAATGGGCGAGTTGGTGATCCACATTTTGTTGCCGGACAGCGTGTAGCCGCCGTCTGTGGCGCGGGCGCGGGTCTGCATACCGCCGGGGTCGGACCCGGCATTGGGTTCGGTCAGGCCGAAACAGCCGACATATTCGCCGGTGGCAAGACGCGGCAGGAATTTCTGCCGCTGTTCTTCGGAACCATAGGCATAGATGGGAAACATCACCAGCGAGCTTTGCACCGACATGGCGCTGCGGTAGCCACTGTCAACCCGCTCAATCTCCCGCGAGATCAGCCCATATGACACATAACCAACCCCGGCGCAGCCATAGCCTTCGATGGTCGGACCAAGCAGGCCCAGCTCACCCATCTTAAGCATGATATTGCGGTCGAATTTTTCATGGCGGTTGGCTTCGATGATGCCGGGCATCAGTTCTTTCTGGCAGAAATCATGGGCCCCGTCCCTGATCATGCGTTCTTCTTCGGTCAGAAAATCTTCCAGAAGTAATATGTCATCCCACGGGGAAGTTGGCCAATTTATACTCGCCATAGTTCAGGTCTCCTTATTAAAATATCATAGCATGGTTAGGGTATCATTGCGGTAACTTCAATCTCAATTTTTGCACGCCGTTCCACCAGCGCAGATACGCCGATACAGGCCATGACCGGAAAATTCCGACCGATAATGTCCTTATAGATGGCACCGAATTCAGCCAGCCTCTCACGGTATCCTGCCATATCGGTGACAAACCATGTCATCCGGGTGATATGCTGCGGTCCGCAGCCCCCCGCTTCCAATATACCCCGGATATTGATCAGCGCCTGACGGAATTGATCCACAAGATCGTCGGACGTGAATTCTTCCTGTTCATTCCACCCGATAACACCGGCGAGAAAAAACATTTTTCCTTCGGCGATAATCCCGTTGGAATATCCTTTTGGTCGCGGCCAGCCGGGCGGTAATATGGCTTGCATTATTGTCTCCTGCCTAATAAACATGGATAAAATGGTATTTCAATACCAAAATACATATTTTTTAAATAAATACTTGCAAAAAAAATACTTTATATCTAAAATAAAATAATACAAGATATAAATAACATTGTGATATTAGTGCATTATTTTAGTTAAATAGTAAAGAAATATAGCAAAAATATGGTTTAAATGCTTATTTTAAAGGCTTCTTTGTTTCCTGTGGGGCGATTGCCGTTGGCGGGATGAATGTATATTAAGTATAAAATAAAGCTGATTTTAACGAATCATGACCCAACATTAAGGAAAAGGATAAAATCATGAAGATAATCGTATTGGGTGGCGGCCCTGCTGGCGTATATCTTGCCATATCCATGAAACTGAAAAATCCTGGCCATGACATCACGGTTTATGAGCGAAACCGTGATGACGATACATTTGGCTGGGGCGTGGTTTTTTCCGATCAGACCATGGAAAATCTGCGGGTCAATGATCCGGTCAGTGCGGAGACCATGATCAGTGAACTTATTCACTGGGATGATGTGGCGGTTCACCATAAGGGCGAAGTGATCCGGTCCGGTGGTCATGGCTTTATTGGTATTGGCCGTTTGCGCCTGTTGCAGATCCTGTTTGAGCGCGCGCGTCAGCTTGGGGTAATATTTCACTTTGAGACTGAATTTGAAGTGGCCGATATCAAAGGAAAATTTGCGGACGCTGATTTGATTGTGGCGGCTGATGGCCTGAACAGCAAAATCCGCAACCATGACCTCAAGGCTTTTGACTGCGATATTGATATGCGGCCCAACAAATTTGTCTGGCTGGGCACTCACCAGCGTTTTGATGATGCCTTTACCTTTATTTTCGAGCAGACCGAGCATGGCTGGATCTGGGTTCACGCCTATCAGTTTGACGAAAAAACCTCCACCTTCATTGTGGAATGCAGCACGGAAACTTACGAATCTTTTGGTTTTGACAAGATGGATCATGAGGAGAGTGCCGAAACCTGCCGCAGGATTTTTGAGAAATATCTCGGTGGTCACGATCTGATGACCAAATCCGCCCATATCCGCGGCTCCGCATGGATTAATTTCCCCCGTGTTTTATGTCATCAGTGGGTCAAGGATAATGTGGTTTTGATTGGCGATGCGGCCCATACAGCTCATTTTTCCATTGGCTCGGGCACAAAACTCGGGTTTGAGGATGCC
>NVTJ01000141.1 GCA_002401545.1 Alphaproteobacteria bacterium | reverse complement strand
CTGATCCCCCCCTGACAGCAGGCAGAGATGGCTCATGGTATGACCGGGGGTATCCATAACCGTGAGGGAAACTGTATTGCCGATGGAGATTATATCTCTGGCGTGCAGTCCCACATCCACATTGCCGATTTTCTCAACCGCTCCATAATGGGCATAGACCTGTGCTCCGGTTTCCGCGCGCATTTCTGCATTGCCATCAATATGATCCCAATGCTCATGGGTATTGAGAATTTTGGTGATTTTCAGGCCTTCCCCTGCGGCGGCATCAAGGCATTTTTTCACATCAAGGGGGTCAATTACAATGGTGTCACGGGTTTCAGGACAGGCGATCAGATAGTGAAAATTTCTGAGGGGGTTGTCGGCATATATCTGTAATACAATCATATTGCTGCCCTATGGGTTGATCGCATGACCATATTTGGTCGATGGTCCTGTGCTGCGGATCTGTTCGCGGGCTGTCAGGGGAATATGCTTTTCATTAACCGGGACAATCACACAGTCGACAACTACATTATTGTTCATATCTTCCTTTGCAAGCTCAAATGCCGCTGCCAGATTTTCCTCATTAAACAGGGAAGCTCTGGATATATCCCTGTCCCAGCGGTTATCACCCCCATCCTGAATAAAATAAACATTCAAACCGCTCCGCAAACCATTGGCGGAAATAACATTTAAAGAAGGGCTCATTTTCTGTCCTGATTATTTTGATTGTTTCCAATTATATGGGCGGGATTTATAATAAAGCAAGCGGCGGGGTTAATTTTCCGGGGAAACTTCCCAATTAACAAAAACGTTCAGCCGGCAGGTACAGGGTTACCGTGGTGCCTTTGCCTGTTGAGCTGATGATTGAAACGCTGCCATCATGCTTTTCAATGAGTTGTTTGACATAGGAAAGGCCAAATCCAATGCCGACGGTGGGATTGGAATATATATCTGACAGATGGGTGTCATGACAGAAAACCTTTGCCAGCTGTTGTGCGGACATACCCGCGCCGTTGTCCTTGCAGCTAATCATGTAGGCCCCRTCCCTGTCCTGCTCTGTTGTTATGGTTATTTTCCCGCCGGCCGGGGTAAATTTCAGGGCATTTTCCAGCAGGCAGTGAATGACTTGCTGCAGGCGGGATTTATCACCGAATAAAGCCGGTGACGTCAGGCCAGCGCGAGAGGAAATATTTACCCCGACTTTTCTGGCATCTTCGGATATTTTTTCAAGACATTCCGCAATCATGCTTTCGACGGAAAACTTTTCTTCCTGCAGGGCGAATTCAGGTGTTTCCAGTTCTTTCAGTTCAAGCAGATTATCAATTAATTGCAGCAGGTCTTTTCCCGCACCGTGGATGTCCTGGGCGTAATTCTTGTAGGATTCCTGTCCTATAGGTCCCATCATTTCTGACATGATGATTTCGGAATATCCTAAAATTCCATTGAGCGGGGTCTTGAAATTATGATGCATGGCGGCAAGCAGGTTCCGCTTGACTTCCTTTGCCGCGTTATTGCGGTTATTATGATCATTGTTGGTTTCCCTCAACACACAAATAAACCGGGAACTGTTATCGTCACTGCTGAAGGGTCTGATGGTCATGTCAATATCAAGAATTTTACCATCCCTGTTGATCCAGCGGCAGGAAAGAATGGCCGCCTGACGGCTTGTCAGGGCTTTTTCCACATTCTGGTTGGGCTTGCCTTGTGTTTCCGCCAGAAAATCATACAGGCTTCGGCCATATATTTCATCAAGCTGATGTCCGGTAATCAGTTCGAAGTGATGATTAATATCCAGAATTACCGGAGGATGGTTTTCCCGCTCGCGGGAAATAATGGCTATGGCGTTGTTGACTTCATGGAAAACGCTGTCAAACAGGCCAAATTCTTTTTTATGACGTGAAGGCGTCAGCATAGCCGGATCGGAAATTATTTTCCGCTTCGAAGTATGGGTGTTAAATAAAGAAGCATTCATCGTTTGAATATCTTACATCTGTGCATTTTGGTAAACATGCCGGAACCAGATGAATCATCCCCTAAATGATTCGCCGAATCAACTAAAAAATTAACCTTTTGTTAACTATTTCAGAGATGGGCGCAGCTATTATGGCCGAAAAGCATAATATGCCCGGCTGAAACCGCCGCCCGGTGCCATGAATACACAAAGTAAACGATTATGATCCTGTTATCCTATGGTTGCCGTAATCTGACAGGCCGCAGGTCCGATCAAGACAACAAACAAAGTAGGCAGAATGAATAGAATGAGCGGAATTGTCATGGTGGCGGGAAGTTTTGCAGCCTTTTCCTCCGCTTTCATCATTCGTTCATTCCTGAATTCGGATGACAAGACCCTGAGGGATTCCGCCAGAGGTGTCCCGTATTTTTCCGATTGGATCAATGTGGCCGTCACCGACCGTATTGATGGTAAGGTTACCCGTTCCGCAAGGTTCATCAGAGCCTGCCTTCTTTCCGGCAGGAAACCAAGTTCGATGGCGGTATAGCTGAGTTCATCAGCCAGGTCGGGGCCTGTTTGAGCCATTTCCTTAACTACCCTCAGCAGGGCGGAATCCAGCGTCAGACCCGCCTCGGCACAGATAACCAGCAGATCCAGCATATCAGGAAGGGCCCTTTGCATCAGGAGATTGCGTTTGGTGGTTATGTTTTTCAGGACTATTTCCGGCAGGAAGGATGCCAAAAGAACTGATCCGCCGCAGGCCAGTGTCTTCATCATCGGTTTCAGGTCAAACATTCCCATACCGTAAATAAGCGTCACGGCAATTGTTCCGATCAAAATCGGCAAAATCAGCTTGAAGAACATAAAATATACCAGGGCATCTTTTGAACGGTATCCGCCCTGAAGCAGTTTCATGCGAAATTTTTCGGCCTGTTCATTTTTCATCAGGTTGAATTTATTGACAATATTCTGCATGGCGCCAAGGTAAGAAGCCTGCTTCACTGTTGGCCTGCGTTTGGTTGCCGCGGTAAAGCCCCGCTTCAAATCCTGTCGGCGTTCCTGCAGGTGCTTGACCCTGCCATGCATGGAATCCTTGATGATTCCGCTGCTCCAGATCGCCAGAACCACCAGAAATGCCGACATGGCCGCAAGGATGGTTATGACATCTTCTATTGTTACGCCATCCGGCAGATAAGCTTCCATACCTCAGACCTCGAAATTTATCATTTGTGACAGAATGAAGACACCAATACCCATCCATATCGCTCCGCCCATCAGGCCGATCTGTCCCCGTGGGTCGGTGAACATAACTGACATATATTCATAATTCATCACAGTGAGTACCCCGCACATGAGAAAAGGCAGAGAGCCAATGATATAGGCACTGGCCTTGCCTTCTGAAATCATGGCTTTGATCTTGAGTTTCAGTCTGGTTCGTCCCCTGAGGATTTCTGACAGGTTGATCAGGGTCTCAGTCAGGTTGCCACCGGTCTCCTGCTGGACGGACAGGCTGATAACAAAAAATTTGAAATCAGGGGTATCAAGGCGCTTTGCCGTGGACCACAGGGCTTCATCCATTGTTTTTCCCAGCTTGATTTCATCAGTTATCTTTCCGAATTCAATGGATATGGGGGCCTGCATTTCCCGGGAGACAGCATAAATTGATTCGGTAATCGGCAGACCCGCCCGCAAGCCCCGGACAATCAGGTCTATGGCCTCGGGGAATTGTTTGGTAAATTTCTTTAGCCGTTTATTGATAACCATATTGATATAGGTGTGGGGGAAGAATAATCCGGCGAAAAGGCCAACCATCATAGCCGGCATCAAAGATAAACCGACGAAAACCTTCATCACAAAAGCAAAAAATATTGCCGTCATCACCGTGGCCATAATATATTTTTTGAAAGTGATGTCCTTGCCGGTCTTGTTCAGACGTCGTCTTAATTCATCGGGCTTGGGGATGAGACGATCCAGCAGGGAAGTTTCTTTTTTCATAAAAAGAGATTTTTTCGCCTGTTCCTTGGCCAGGTTTTTGCGACTTCCATGGCGGCTTGTGATTCGATCAAGCCGCTTGCCAATGATCTTTTTATTATTGCCTAAAAGGCCCATGGCTGCTGCGATAATGCCAATCAGGGCAAAGACACAGATAAAAATTCCGATGATGACTATGGTTGGGTTGGTAACGTCCATTATCTTTTCCTATAAGGCCTCCATCAGGGCTTTGTCCAAACCAAAATAAGCGGCTTTTTCCATGAAATACGGACGGACCCCTGTGGATTTGAAATGACCCATCAGGTTTCCGTCAGCATCCTCTCCGGTAAATTCATAGATAAATAAATCTTGTGTGGTGATGATATCACCCTCCATACCGACAACTTCGGTAATCGAGGCGCAACGGCGCCCCCCGTCGCGCATTCGTGAAACCTGAACCACAAGATCAACCGCCCCGGCGATCTGTTCACGGACAGCTTTCTGGGGCAGTTTCAAATCGGCCATTCCGATCATATTTTCCATACGGGTCAGGGCTTCACGGGAATTGTTGGCGTGAAGGGTACACATGGAACCGTCATGGCCGGTATTCATGGCCTGAAGCACGTCAAAGGCCTCAGCACCACGCACTTCCCCCAAAATAATACGGTCCGGGCGCATCCGCAGGGCATTTTTCACCAGGTCACGCATGCTGATCTCGCCCTTGCCTTCAAGGTTGGCCGGGCGGGTTTCCAGTCTTACCACATGGGGCTGTTGCATTTGCAGTTCGGCCGTATCCTCAATGGTGACCACTCGCTCGCCAATATCAATCATGCGGGAGAGGGCGTTAAGCATGGTGGTTTTCCCGGAACCCGTACCGCCGGAAATAAGAATATTCAGGCGGCAGGCCCCGGCAATTTTCAGGACAGTTCCCATATCGTGGGACATGCTTTTCCAGTCGATCATATGATCCAGAGTAATTTTTTGTTTGGCAAACTTACGAATGGAAATGGTCGCCCCGTCAAGAGCCAGCGGCGGAATAATGATATTCACCCGGCTGCCGTCCATGAGCCGCGCGTCACAAAGCGGGGTGGATTCGTCAATCCTGCGGCCAACGGCGGTTACAATCCGGGTGCAGATATTCATCAGATGATTGTTGTCGCGGAAGGTTACATCGGAAAGCTCTAATTTGCCGGCGCGTTCAATGTAAACC
>NVTJ01000140.1 GCA_002401545.1 Alphaproteobacteria bacterium | reverse complement strand
CACCTTGACAAAGTTAATCTCCAATAAGAAAATTCCAGGAATTCTCCCAATATGATCATGTATTTAGTTAGAAATTTTTGTCTGTTTATTGCCGTAAGCCTTGTCGGTGCCGGTAATGTTCACGGGGCGCCGCATCAGATGGTGGTCGCGGCTAATCCCCATGCGGCGCAGGCCGGAATGGAGATGCTGAAGGCTGGTGGCAGCGCGGTTGACGCGGCCATCGCGGTGCAGCTTGTGCTGGGTCTTGTGGAACCGCAATCTTCCGGCATTGGTGGTGGAGCGTTTCTGATGCATTATGACCCGTTTGCTCCCAAGGATGAGCGGGTCACCGCTTACGATGGGCGGGAAATGGCCCCGGCGGCGGCAACTCCGCATATGTTCAAGGATGTTTTCGAGCAGAAAAAGGGCTTTTATGATGCGGTGCTGGGGGGGCGCTCCGTGGGGACGCCTAGTGTGGTTGCCATGATGTATCTGGCCCACAAAAATCATGGCAAATTGCCGTGGCAAGACCTGTTTGTTCCCGCCATACATCTGGCGGAAAATGGCTTTAAGGTATCACCCCGGCTGCATTTTTTAATAGCGCGGGATAAGCTGCTGCCGAAAATGAAGGCGACAAGGGACTATTTCTTTAATTCTTTGGGGCAGGCATGGCCCGTAGGCCATCTGCTGAAAAATCCCGAATATGCCGAAAGCCTGAAACTGATTGCTGAAAAGGGACCGGATGGTTTTTACAAAGGTGAGCTGGCTGAAAAAATAGTCGCGGCCATTCGCGGGTCGATGTATAATCCGGGTAAACTAACGCTGGCGGATATGGCAAATTATGTGCCCAAACAACGCAAGGCCATTTGCGGAGCTTACCGGGTCTGGACCGTATGCGGTATGCCGCCACCATCGTCCGGGGGGGGAGCTGTGGCTTCTATTCTGGGGGTTTTGCAGTCTTTTGACCTGAAATCCATGACCCCCAATTCGGAACTGGCGGTTCATATCATTCTGGAGGCGGAACGGCTTGGTTACGCAGACCGGGACATGTATATGGCCGATAGTGATTATGTTTCAGTTCCATTAGAAATGTTCACTGATCCGGCCTATCTAGCTGAACGTTCAGGTAAAATTGACTTGGCAAAATCCATGGGTCAGGCTGCTGCCGGCAAGCCGCCCGGCGATAGTCATATTGCTTTCGGGGAGGGGATGACCCCGGAATTGCCCTCGACCACTCATTTTTCCATTCTTGACCAATGGGGCAGCATGGTCAGCATGACGGCGACGGTGGAAAGTGCCTTTGGCAGCCGCCTGATGGCTGGCGGGTTTATCCTGAATAATGAAATGACAGATTTTTCCCTGATCCCGGAGCGGGACGGGCTGCCTGTGGCCAACCGCATTGAGCCGGGAAAACGCCCGCGCAGTTCCATGTCGCCGACCTTTGTGCTGGATGATGAGCAGCGTGTGGTTATGACTATTGGCTCTCCCGGTGGCAACAGCATCATCGCCTATGTCACCCAGACCATCATTAATGTGCTGGACTGGAATATGGGCATGCAGCAGGCCATTGACCAGCCCCACTTCCTGACGCGGGGCGGGACAGTGTATCTGGAACGGGAAACAGATATTACGGCCCTTGAGATGCCCTTAACGCGAAAGGGTCATCAGGTAAAGACCAGAACCATCAACAGCGGACTTCATGGCATTATCATTCACTACGGGGAGGATGGTGTCCGCGTTGAAGGTGGGGCAGACAAACGCCGGGAAGGTGTTGTGGTTACAAAATAATCCTGAAATGGGTTCCTGTCTCATCGGAGCTTACCAGTTCAATTGTGCCGCCGTGGGCCTCAAGGAGTTCTTTTGATATGGCAAGACCAAGGCCGGACCCGCCATTTCCGCTGTGGTGAAAGGGCTGGAACAGGGTTTCCTTGATCCGCATCGGAATGCCGGGACCATTATCCGTTATATCAATGATATTTTTTTCTTGTTTCCGATGGGCGCTGATGGTGATTTTTCCATGTTTCTTTATAGCTTGCAGGGCATTTCGCGACAGGTTGAGGAAAACCCGGAATATCTGGTCTGCATCGGCCTTAATGGAAAAACCATCCGGTATTTCATTATTGAAATCAACATTCTCAAGGTCGGAGATACCAAGGGAAATAATAACTTCGTCCACGATATGACCAAGGTCAACAGAGGAGATATCAGGTTTTTCCACAACGGACTTGCCGTATTTCAGGGTGTTTTCGCATAGCCGGATGGCCCTGTCAATGGCGGTGACAAAACGCGGCGTAAGCTTCTGGACAACGGGATTATCAATCGTACTGAGGTGATCGGTCACCATCTGGGCGCTGGACAGGATATTACGCAAATCATGATTGATCTTGCTGACACCTTCCCCCAGCTGGGTCAGGTGTTTTTTCTGGATCAGGGCTTTGCGGATTTCATTCTGCATGGCGCCCAATTCGCGCATAATAAGGCCAATTTCATCCTGCCGTCCCTCGGCGGATAAATCATTTGTGGCATTTTCCGGGGCGGCACGAAAGGCAACCACGCTCCTTGTCATCTTCTTGACAGGCCGGATTAACAGGCAGGACAGGCTGAAATAAACCAGCCCGGCGGTAATGAGGGATATAATGATCGACAGCAGCATGACATTGATGGAATATGCCTCCATATCCTTACAGAGCAAATCTTCATAGAATATGATTTCAATGAAAGCCTCATCATTGTCCTGAATGAAATTGGCATATCCGGTAACCTGTATCAGGCTTTCATGGGGGTGGTTATGGAACAGGCCTTTCATGGTATCGCGTATCTGAACCCAATAGGAAGGATCACGAATATCATAGCGGGCGGCGATATTCAGGGGCTGGTCCGTATTGAGAACAAGTTGCCTTTTGTCTTTCTGTTTCAGACTTATGGCAACAACCTGGGCATTGCTCAAAAGTTGTTTGGACAGCATTTCACTGATCATGTAATCGGGGGCGGCTTCGATGGCCAATATGGCAATATTTGCCGCCGCCAGCCGTTCTTCAAGCCAGGTCTTGCGGAAGTTTATGATTGAGGGGATATAGATAAAAACCTCAGCCAGCAGGACAAAAAACATGGTCAGCAACAATAACTGCATCGAAAGATTAGACCTGATGGAGAGATGGTTTAATTTTCCTGCCATGAATGCGGCGCATCCTCATTATTTTGTTTATCAATTTACAGTCTTGAGTGTAGCTATTTTTTTGAAAAAAGGGAGAAATAATTCCTTAACTGTAAAAAAACACAATATTGCCGATGTTGGTGATTGACTCGTTCCCGGATTGGCTATATATACCCGTTTTGAAATTGAGCGCCGGATTTAGATGGTTTGGCGGTAACTTATTTACGCCCTTACCATAAATGATGATGGCGAAAAGTGGAGTATTCCAGTGAAACGTACATTTCAGCCAAGTATTCTGGTTCGCAAACGCCGGCACGGGTTTAGGTCACGGTCTGCCACCGTGGGTGGTCGCCGGATTTTATCCGCGCGTCGTGCGAAGGGACGGAAACGTCTGTCAGCTTAAATCCTGGGATCAGGGTTAAGATACCAGCATTAGAAACCGGCCCTGATATTTCAGTGGCCGGTTTTATTGTTTGAGAAGAAAAAATGATCCAGCAGTCTGAAAATAAAATACGGAAAATTTCTGTCCTCTCCAGAAGGAAAGATTTCCTGCGCATTGCGGCGGGCCGAAAAAAGTGGGTCTCTAACAGCATGATTGTTCAGGTGGCAAAGACGACCGACACGGATGGTTCAGCTCTGCGTGTTGGTTATACCGCCAGTAAGCGGGTAGGCAATGCGGTGAAGCGTTCCCGGGCCAAACGCCGTCTTCGGGAAGTGGTGCGCCGCACTCTGCGGGACAAGGGGCAAAGGGGGCATGATTATGTGGTTATCGCCCGCACGGCCATGTTGAGCGCGAGTTTCGATCAACTGATTCGTGATTTTAGCTGGTGTCTCAGGCGACTGAACAGCGTCAAGGAGCATAACAGAGGTGGTAAAAACCCTGATCAGGAGCCAATGTAGTGATTCTCATAAACTGGCTCTTGAAAGGCTTGATCACAGTCTATAGATATACTCTTTCGCCGCTCTTGGGGAAAAACTGTCGTTATCTACCCACATGTTCGCACTATGCGGAACAGGCAATTGATCGTTTTGGTGCTTTCAGGGGCGGATTACTGGCCATAAGGCGCATTGGCAGGTGTCATCCCTGGGGCGGTCACGGGTTCGATCCGGTACCGGAAAAGGATGATCCGGGGTGCATATGATGACACGGCTGACAGGCGTGGTACTGAACTGTAAGTTTTAAGAGAAAAAGTCTATGGAAGACAACAAAAATTTTATGATCGCTATTGCCCTGACCATGGCAATTTTGCTGGGATACACTTATTTTTATGATGCGCCCCGGCAGCAGGCCATAGAACAGGCCCGCGAGCAGCAGATCGTAGCAGAGGCGGAACAAAAGGGTGAAGAACTCCCTGACTTCAGTGCCAGTTCAGGAGTATCAGAGAATATTCCGGGGCAAAGCCCGATGGATAATATTCAGATACCTGTGGACCGGGAAGAAGTCCTGAATGTTCGTGCTAAAATTACCATCAACAGTCCTTATGTCCATGGCTCCATCGCTCTTAAGGGCGCGCGTATAGATGATCTGACCCTTTCGGATTATAAGGTAACGCTGGACGCAGATTCCAAAGACGTGGCCCTTCTTAGCCCGGAAGGCACTGAGGGAGCCTATTTTGTAGATTTCAGCTGGGGCATTGACGGGGCTAAAGGGCCGGATAAGGATTCTGTCTGGACGTCTGACAGTGATGTTCTGGACGCGGGCGATGAGGTTACTTTGACATGGGATAATGGCGCCGGGCTGTTGTTCAGCCGTACCATTGCCCTTGATGAAAACTATATGTTCACGGTTACTCAAAAAGTGATCAACACAACGGACAGCACGGTAAATGTGGCCCAATATGGCCGGGTAATCAGACATGGCCGCCCGGGTGGGAGGTCGCTCTATATCCTCCATGAAGGGCCCATGTGGTCGCTGGATGAGGGCATTGAGGAATATACCTATTCAGACCTTGAGGATATGGGAAAAACAGAGAAAAAGACTGAAAAAGGCACTGATGGCGGCTGGGTTGGGATTACCGA
>NVTJ01000139.1 GCA_002401545.1 Alphaproteobacteria bacterium | reverse complement strand
AATCGGCTTGTGAAGTTTTCGGGCCTTGCCGCCGTTTTTCCTTTTGGCAAGGGCATAAATTCTTTTGGCACCGGGAAGGTCCGGGTAGGCCAGCATCCAGTCGGCCAGTTCACTATAGCGGGAACGGTAGGCAGTCGGATGCATGTAACGCTGATAGAGGATATGGCCCAGTAATATCCTGTCATCCAGTTGTTTGATCAGGCGATCGGCCTTTTTCCATTTACCCTTGGTCTGAAGATGGAAAATACGCTTGTATAATTTGACATCGGAGGGTTCAAGCAGGATCAGATCCGGGGACTGTAATACGCTTATCTCCTGCAGCGGAGACGTGGGCAGGACGCTGGTTTCAGCGTGGGTAATTGCAGGCCAGAGCATAATCAGCCACAAGAGTTTGAATTTATTTGGCAGAATCCTCAGGGTCATAGCGCGAGCATCTCAATTCTGGCTTTAATATCCAGAAGATCTTCCCAGGTATCCCCTTTGGCTTTGGGCTGACGCAGCAGATAGGCCGGATGGAATAGGGGGCGCACCGGAATTTTACGGCCATTCAGGTCATATTCCGCCCATTTGCCACGTAAGCGGGTAATGCCAACAGGGTTGTTTAAAAGAGTGGCGGCAGATATTCCGCCCAGAAGAATGATCAGTTCGGGATCAAATAATTCCATGTGCCTTTTAATGAATGGCAGGCAGATGGTGATTTCTTCCGCTGTCGGAGCACGGTTCCCCGGTGGCCGCCACGGCAGAATATTGGCCATATAAAAGTCTTTTTCCCGGGAAAGATTAATCGCTTTGAACATCCGATCAAGAAGCTGACCGCTTTCTCCGGCGAAGGGTCTGCCGTGACGGTCTTCATCAACGCCGGGGGATCCCCCGACAAGCATGATGCGGCTGTTCGGATTGCCATCACAAAAGACCGTATGGGTCGCGGTTTTTTTAAGGTGGCAACCGTCAAAGTTTCTGATCACCTCATTGAGTTCTGTCAGGGAATTACAGGCGCGGGCCAGCCGGTTTGCTTCCTGTGCGATTTGTTCAACCGGAACGATGGCTGTTGCCTTTGCGAGGACAGTCGTTTGCGGCACGGTCAAGGATGACAAGGCGAACCAATCCAGCGTCTCATCACCTATTGATTCGTCGACGCCTGAGTCCATATACCACTGAAGCAGGAACGGTATGTCCTTACTTTCTATGTTCTCTATATTATGTTCCATATTGTTTATAGTGACAGAAACCCGTTATTTTTTTATTACCTGAATTTGTTTATATTATGCATTTCATGTTCAATTATGCAATCGGGAAGATAAAATTAGACTGTTACATTCATTTACATTTAATCTAAATCAATGTAGCAACGGATATATTAATGATAATAATATCTGTTCACTTACTTAATAACAAAGGTTTCCTGAATGCTTGCTGAATTGAAGTCCAGAGCAGAAAAATTCCCCCTTAAAGAATCCAGGGCAATGGTAAAGGACCTGATGAAGGCAAATCAGGCCATATACTGGTTTGACTTTCTGTTCTCGTTGATTTTAGGAGCCAGCGCCTTTGCGGTAACTGTAATTTCGGAGACATTTTCACCTCTGGGGATCGTGTCATATTTCGTTGCGACCTTTGCCCTGTATCGTGCGGTTATTTTTATCCACGAAATCGTTCATTTTAAAAAGGGGACCATGTCCGCCTTCAAGCTGGTCTGGAATGTGGCTTGTGGTTTTCTGGTCATGGTGCCTGTTTTTATGTATCAGGGTGTCCATCTTGATCATCATAAAAGAGATATTTACGGCACCAGACTGGATGGTGAGTACCTGCCTTTTGGTGCCCAGAATCCGTGGAAAAATGTCTGGTATGTTATTTCATCGGTTTTCTTGCCGGCTCTGATTGCCCTCAGATATATTATACTGACGCCCCTGGGATGGCTGGTTCCACCGCTGGGACGCTTTCTGTGGCAACGGGCGTCTTCCCTGACAATTGATATGAATTATATTCGCCCACCCTATGGAGAAAGGGATGGAAAATACTGGCGATTACAGGAGGTATGCGCTTTTTTCTATGGCTGGACCGCCATTGCACTTTGGTTTTACGGTGTTCTACCGACCAAGTTTTTCGGCGTCTGGTATATGGTGATGTTTCTGGTGCTGTTTATGAATAGTATCCGCACTCTGTCGGCTCATGCCTACCGCAATCCGGGCGAGGAAAAGATGTCCGTCGTTGAGCAGTTTCATGATTCTGTTGATGTCCCGGGAAACTTTCTCACCGCATTATGGGCACCTGTGGGCCTGCGGTTTCATGCAACTCATCACCTGTTTCCCAATATGCCATATCATTCTCTGGGTACGGCCTACAAACGGCTGAAGGATAATCTTCCCAATAGTCATCTTTATCTTGAAGCCACACGTCCCACGTTGTTTTATGCCATGAAAAGACTGTGGCGGGATGCGAGCAGAAGCCAGAAGTCATAGATAATATCAAACGTTTGTTTGAATTTAACCGGGGTATAGGTTATATATTCTCCATAGCATCATTGACCGATCGTTGCCCTTTGGGGTAACTTCTGGGTAATATAGGGCCGCATCGCGAAAATATCGGGAAAGAGAATCGCATGGAACGTGAATTTATGGAATATGACGTCGTTATTGTCGGCGGGGGACCTGCGGGTTTAAGTGCGGCGATCCGACTTAAGCAAATGGCCGATAAGCAGGACAAGGAATTCACGGTCTGTGTTCTGGAAAAAGGCTCGGAAATCGGGGCTCATATCTTGTCTGGTGCTGTGGTTGATCCTATTGCGCTTGATGAACTTTTCCCCGACTGGAAGGAAATGGGTGCCCCTTTGCTCACTCCGGTTACCGATAATGAACATTGGATATTGAAGGAAAAGAGCAAAAGCGGAATGCCTCATTTCCTCATGCCGCCACTCATGAGTAACAAAGGAAATTATATTGTCAGTCTGGGCAATGTCTGTCGCTGGCTGGCAGAACAGGCTGAAAATATGGGGGTCGAAATCTTTCCGGGTTTTACAGGGTCTGAAGTACTGTATCATGAGGATGGGTCTGTTAAAGGGGTGCTGACCGGTGATATGGGCGTGGCCGAGGATGGCAGCGAGAAAGACACATATATGCCGGGGATGGAACTTCACGGTAAATATACCTTCATCGCTGAAGGGGTGAGGGGGTCGATGGCCAAGGAACTCATTGCCAAATTCAGTCTTCGCGACGGTAAAGAGCCACAGACTTACGGTCTTGGCATCAAGGAACTCTGGGAAATCAAACCGGAAAAGCACAAACAGGGGACGGTGATTCATACTCAGGGCTGGCCTCTGGACAGTAAAACTGTCGGTGGCGGTTTTATCTATTATCTTGAGGATAATCAGGTCGCCATCGGGTTTGTGATCGGGTTGGACTATTCCAATCCCTACCTGTCTCCCTTTGATGAAATGCAGAGATATAAGAATCACCCGGCAATCCGGCCCATGCTGGAGGGGGGGCGGCGCATATCCTACGGGGCGCGGGCCATTAACGAAGGGGGTTTTCAGTCCATACCGAAACTGGTTTTTCCGGGGGGTGCGCTTATTGGCTGCAGTGCCGGTTTCGTTAATGTACCGCGCATCAAAGGAACCCATAATGCCATGAAGACCGGTATGATGGCAGCGGAAGCCGCTTTTAACGCCATAGGCGATGGTCGCAGCAAGGATGAATTAGAGGAATATCCCAAGGCCTTCGATTCAAGCTGGGTGCATACGGACCTCTACCGGGTGCGTAATGCCAAACCAGCCATTCATAAATTCGGTTCTTTTCTGGGCACGCTCTATGCCGGATTTGATATGTGGGTCAATAATCTGGGCTTGGGTTTTCTGCTGCCCTGGACCTTCGGTCATGATCAGGACTATAAATGCCTGAAGCTCGCAAGTGAGTGTGCGCCTATTGATTACCCTAAACCGGATGGCGAGATTACCTTTGACAAATTGTCATCCGTATTTCTATCCAACACCAATCATGAGGAAAACCAGCCTTGTCATTTGAAATTAAAAGATGATGCCGTGGCGGTTGAAGTGAACTATAACCTGTACGCCGGGCCGGAAGTGCGTTTTTGTCCGGCTGGTGTTTATGAATTCATTCTTGATGACAAGGGCGAAAACCCGAAATTGCAGATTAATTCCCAAAATTGCGTTCATTGCAAGACTTGTGATATCAAGGACCCGACACAAAATATTAACTGGACAGTGCCGGAAGGTGGCGGCGGTCCCAATTACCCTAATATGTAGGGGGAGTTGAATTTGAAAAATATAAACCGGATATTAAAAAGCAAGATCATAGGATTGCTTGCATTATTGGTGATGGCCCTCCCCCCGTTTTCCGGTATGGTCATGGCAAACAATAGCAACAAACAAGTTAAACAGGCCCCGAAAAAGCCATATGGCAAATATCTGGCCGGACTGCATGCTGCCATACATAATGATCTGGGTGCCGCCGCAGATTTTCATGAGCAGGCTCTGGCAATTGATCCTGAGAACCGAATGATTCTGCAAAAATCCTTCATGTTGTTTATTGCGGATGGCAGGTATACGCAAGCCTTGAAAACCGCCCATAAACTTGACGAACTGGGTGTGTCGGACAGTATTATCCAGATGTTTTTGTTTTTAGAGCAATTTAAGGCCGGAAATCATGAGGCGGCCCTTTCAAGGTTGGATAATATTGGTGATGCCGGCGTTTATGGCCTGTTTAAGCCTTTGTTCAAGTCCTGGGTCTTCATGGCTCAGGGTAAATCAGCAGAAGCCGAGGCCAATATGGACAAGCTGCTGGCAAGCATGGGTTTCAAGAATTTCAAAAAATTTCACGCAGGGTTATTTTATGATTATTATGGCAAAACCCAGTTAGCGGAAAAAATATATTCGGAGTCTCTGATCGTTGCGGGAACCATGACACTTCGCACCATAGAGGCTTACGGAATTCTGCTGCGTCGTTTGGGGCGCGATGAAGATGCCCGTCAGCTTTACCTGAACTACCTGGAAAAATCACCTGACAATGAAACCCTGCTGCGAGCGTTATATAATGTGGATAATTCTGTTCAGGCGCACCCCGGCATAACATCCGAAAAAGATGCCATTGCAGAGATATTTTATACGGCGGCCAATTTTCTGATGCAGGATAATATCCGCAGACCGGCCACTGCTTATCTGCGTTTTGCCAATTATATGAAAAAGAATTTTTATATTTCCGATTATCTGCTGGGGCAGATTTTTGAGGCAGATGAATATTATGACGGTGCCCTGAAAAGTTACGGCAGGATTGGTAAAAATCACCCGTTATT
>NVTJ01000138.1 GCA_002401545.1 Alphaproteobacteria bacterium | reverse complement strand
ATGACGTCATGACGTAAGACATTATAAGATAAGCCCCTGCTGCATTAAGGCTGGCACATAGAAAAACCGGCCGTTTCAGAATCTGACGCAGAGAAGGTTTGGCTCCCTCTTGCACTTTCAGGTCTTTATGGGCCGGGTTCTGGTCCGGAAACTTGAGAAACAAAAGCACAAACTGGCTCAGGAAACTTAAAATAATAACCAGCGCATAGGTTCCGGCATAAGGGATTGGCAGATAAAAATTAGCCTCAAAAAACTGGGCCGCACTGGGCGCAACAAAGGCCGCAAGCAGGCCTCCTGCCAGAACGTAGGAAACTGACTGCTTATGCCTGTGGAGTGGGGTAACCTCCATAGCACTAAACCGGTAAAAGGCGGCAAAGGACTGGAATATACCGTGGATCATCACACCAAAGCTGAACAGAATGAAATTGGCGATGAAAATACCATAAAAGGTGAGAATTCCCGACAGCAGGGCAAAAACGGCCCCCAGTTGAAAGCCTCTTTTGCGGCCAAATTTTTTCATAAACATGGAGGCCGGATAAGCGGTCAAAGCTGCTGCAATGAGGCCCGCCGCCGCCGGAATAGTTGCCAGGCTAATGCTGTCGGTAAGCATTTTCCCCACCAGAGCCGAATAGGTCAGAACCGTAATGGTTGATGTGACGGTAATCGCCTGACTCATAAAAAGCAGTGAAATATTCCGATTGCTATTTTGCACAATCAAATTCTTATGACCATGCCGTCAAAGGCAGGCTCTATACAGGCGGGCAGCGACTGTTTCAGGCTTGCGTAATCCAGGTCCCATGTCATATGGGTCAGGATGGCGCGTGTGGGTTTATATTTCTCAATCCAGGCCAATGTCTGCTCCAGATGGGAATGGGTTGGGTGTGGATGTGGGCGCAGGCAGTCAACAATCCACAGGTCCAGTCCGTATAAATACTCTTCGCTTTCTTTAGGTATTGCATTAAGATCAGTTGTATAAGCCATTTTGTTTAAACGAAATCCCAATGTTATTGAATTGCCATGTATGAGATCGAAGGGCTGCACAGGGATTGTTCCTATATTAAATTCCCCGCCCTCAATCAGATGGCTGTTCAGGATGGCGGGATAGCCTTCCTTACTGGTAAAAATATAGTCAAATCGCTGTTTCAGAACCGACATGGTATGAGCGTTACCATAGGCCTCCAGCCGCCGCTTCATAATATGGGATATGGCGCGTAAATCATCGATACCGTGGGTATGGTCCGCATGGTCATGAGTATAAAGCACCGCGTCTATATGGGTGATATCCGCATCAAGGCATTGTTCCCGCAGGTCCGGAGTGGTGTCGATCAGGATTTTTGTCTCCTGATCCTCAATGAAGATTGAGGATCGGCGCCGTCTGTTCTTTGGGTTTTTTGGGTCACAAACACCCCACTTGCCGCCAATTTTTGGCACCCCTGTCGATGTGCCACAGCCAAGAATTGTTACTTTCATGGATTTTGGCATGGCTGTTTAACCTTGGCAAAAAGCTTATAGAAATTATCAGTGGTCGCCTTTGCCAACACCTCATAAGGGATTTCCCGCAACTCAGACAAAAACGCGGCGGTATATTTAACGTAGGATGGCTCATTGGGCTTGCCGCGCTTGGGTACCGGTGACAGATACGGCGCGTCGGTTTCAATCAACAATCTGTCCAGCGGGATAATTTTTGCGGTTTGTTGCAGGTCTTTGGCACTGTTAAACGTCACAATTCCTGATATGGAGATATAAAATCCCAATTCCAGACTCGCCTTGGCAAAGGCGCGGGAAGCGGTAAAGCAATGGATGACTGCCGGATAGGCCCCCTTGCCCATTTCATCGCGCAAAATCCCGATACAGGCATCATCAGCTTCACGGGCATGAACAATCAACGGCAATCCGGTCTCGCGGGCGGCGGCAATATGCGCCCGGAAGTTTGCTTCCTGAAGATCGCGCGGGGCATATTCATAAAAGAAATCAAGCCCGCTTTCGCCAATGCCGACAACCTTTTTATGTCGGGCTTTTTCAATAAGCTCCGTGGCCTGAACATCCGGTTCCTTTTCTGCCTCATGGGGATGACTTCCGACGGTGGCAAAAACATGATCATATTTTTCAGCTACCGCCAGAACAGCGTCATATTCGCTGAGCCGGGCATTGATCGCCAGCATGGTTTCAACGCCAGCCTTCCTGGCCCGGGCCATTACCCCGTCCATATCTTCCATCATAGAGCCGTAATTCAGGTGGCAATGGCTGTCGACAATCATTTTCCTGCCTCTTTCACGTAACGCGGAAATACGCCTTCGGGTTTATCCAGGCTTGTTCCTGATTTGAGGCGTCCTGCCGCCCCCAGTTGGTCAAAACCGCGTTTCTCAGCGGCAATATTGAGCTGATCAAGTAATTTATCACTGGAATCCGGCATGATAAAACGAATTAAGATCCCAATCTGTCGAATCACTTCTGCGGTCACATAAAGCACCGTTGCCATACGGTTTGGATCGGTTTTCTTTAATGCCCAAGGCTCCTGCCCTGCGAAATAGACATTGCAGTCTCCTACCACCTTCCAAATGGCCTCAAGAGCTTTGTTTATGCTCTGATGGTCCATCAATTCCCGAATTTGAGGCAGCAAACTGCCTACTGCGGCAAGTATTTTTTCATCATCATCTGTAAAACTCTCAACTTCCGGAATCTTCCCGTCACAATTCTTGAAAATCATGCTGAGGGAGCGTTGCGCCAGATTGCCGAGATCATTGGCAAGGTCAGAATTGATACGGTTGATCATGGCGGTACGGGAAAAATCACCGTCATTGCCAAAGGGAACCTCGCGCATGAGAAAATACCGGACCTGATCAAGGCCGAATTCCGCGACAATATCAAAGGGGTCAATGACATTGCCCAGGGATTTTGAGATTTTCTGGCCCTCATTGGTCCACCAGCCATGGGCAAATACCCGTTTAGGCGGCTCAATCCCCGCAGCCATGAGAAAGGCTGGCCAGTAGACCGCATGGAAGCGTAAAATATCCTTGCCCACCATATGAATATCCGCAGGCCAGAATTTCTGGAATTTTTCACCCTCCACATCGGGATAACCCGCAGCGGTCAGATAATTGGTCAGGGCATCAATCCAGACATACATAATATGTTTGTCATTGCCGGGAACAGGAACCCCCCATGAAAAACTGGTGCGGGAGAGAGATAAATCACGCAAACCGCCTTTGACAAAGCTTTTGACCTCATTCTTGCGGCTGTTGGGCAGCACAGTTTCCGGCAGATCCTCATACCATTTCAGCAATTCATCTTCCCATGCGGACAGCCTGAAGAAATAACTTTCCTCTTCCACCCATTCCACGGGCGCACCGGTGGGCGCCAGTTTTTCACCGCCCTCACCTTCGCTCAGTTCACTTTGTGCGTAATAGGCCTCATCGCGCACAGAATACCAGCCGGCATATTTATCCAGATAGATATTACCGCTGTCCTCAAGTTTTCGCCACAGGGCCTGACAGGCGATTTTATGACGCTCCTCGGTGGTGCGTATAAAGTCATCATTGGAAAAATTCATGAATTTTGCCAGTTCGCGAAACCGCCCGGACACCTCATCACAAAATTCCAGCGGCTGTTTACCCTTGGCGGCAGCAGATTTTTCCACTTTTTGGCCATGCTCGTCCGTGCCGGTCAGGAACATGACGTCAAAACCATCCAGTCTTTTGAACCGCGCCATCACATCACAGGCCAGCGTGGTATAGGCATGGCCGATATGCGGAATGTCATTCACGTAATAGATTGGCGTCGTGATGTAAAAGGTTGGTTTTACTGTCATATTTTATCTGCTAATTCAATCTTTGGCTTATAAGGGTCAGAATATTGAGGATAACCTGTTTGCGGTCCAGATTTACCCGGTTCATCTTGTGGAGTATCTTTTCCCATAGCTCGGCCCACTGATCAAGAGGTATTCTTTGGCCAAGCTGCACCATAAGGTCGAGTTCCCCGGTGAGGGCCGCCTTTGCCGCGCTGGTTTCCCCGTTTTCCAGTGCGGCCACATGACGGATCATGCGGTTAATGAATGAGCTTAACAACTCGCCAAAAAGAACATATTTCTGTTCGGCTTTTCTGGGACTGAGGCTATCGGCGATCTTGTGAGCCAGAGGCACATCAAGTCCGGGCAGAGAGGATAAAACTTCCAGTAGCTGAATGWATAAATCCAGTCCCTGATGCGCCACAAGGTTAAGGGCATATCCCGGGCTGCCGTCACTCAATATGGCATATCCCCTAATCTCATCTGCGCCAAGGTCCGGGTAATATTTAGCCAGAATGCCTGTGACAGTTTCAATGTCCAGAGGATTTAATCTTAATTTCCGGCACCGTGATGTGATGGCCGGGAGTAATTTCCCCGGCGCATGGGCCAGCAAAACAAGCAGGGTATTCTGTGGCGGTTCTTCCAATACTTTCAGTAATGCATTGGCGGCATTGCGGTTCATTTCATCGGCACTGTCGATAACAGCAATCCGCCATCCGCCTTCAAGTGAGGTTTTGGCAAAGAAATTTTGTAGCTTCCGCACATCATCCACAACAATTTCAGCCTTCATCCTGCCGGTTTTCTCATGGGGTTGGCGTTCAATGATGACCAGATCACCATGACTGCCCGCAGTGATGATTTTATTCACCCTTGAATCGAAATCAGTGGCAAGTGTGGAGGCTGGTATTTTTTGGAGGGCATCGCCGAAAAGACCGGGCGCCGTATCGCTAGCGGGGGGATTATGCAGCAGAAAACGTGCCATTTTATGGGCCAGTGACGCCTTGCCAATACCGCGCGGGCCGGTGATCAGCCAGGCATGATGCAGCCGGTCTGAATTATAGGCATCCAGAAACATCTGTTCGGCGGCCTCATGGCCCTGTATGGTAATATCATCTTCCATGATCAAGACCAAAAGTCATAGCTACCTGTTGCCAGATACGCCCCGCCACTTCACCGACTGACCCCGCTGCTGAGATAACCCGAAAACGCTCAGAGTTCTGTTGGGCAATGCTGAGGAACGCCTGACGCAGGCGGTGATGATAATTGCCGGTCATTCGTTCAAAGCGGTCTTCCCGGCTGTCTTCAGACAGAGCAGCTTCACGGACATTGGCACGCCCCAGACCCGCTTCCGGTTCAATATCAAGCAGAATGGTCATATGCGGCCAGAAATCATCTGTGGCAATGCGGTGAATATCCTGAATGACGGCGGCTCCCAGCCCGTGCCCGGCCCCCTGATAGGCAAAGGTTGAATCTGCGTAGCGATCAGATATAACCCATTTCCCGGCCCCCAGGGCGGGCAGTATGGTTCGTTTCAGGTG
>NVTJ01000137.1 GCA_002401545.1 Alphaproteobacteria bacterium | reverse complement strand
GAAAAAGATAGCCCGTGTTCGGGCACAAAACTATTTACCATCCATGTGGCAGGATCTTTTCAGCCGGGATCATATGCCCATTGACGTTATTATTTCGCCGGAAATAGAAGTGGCACAGGCTGTGATCAGGCGGCTGGAAGTGCCGGGTGCCTTTGATATGGTGTCATTTTGCGATGACAGGGTTCGGGCTGTGGGGGTGCGGCTCCGCGAAGATTGCCCGGTGGTGGACACGCCGCTGCGTCAATTGACAGAATTATTTCCTGACCTGAATATCATCGTCACCAGCATCATTCGTGATGGCAAACTGATCATCCCGTCCAGCGATGACCAGCTTCTGATCGGGGATAACATTTATTTTGTCGCCGAGAGTGATCATGTGGAAAGGGCCTTGAGTGTTTTTGGACGTGATGAGGTGGAAGCCCGGCGGATTATCATTGTCGGTGGCGGAAATGTGGGGGCTTTTATTGCTCATAAACTGATCGGGAATGATGCAAAAATCCAGATAAAAATCATCGAAATAGATCCCGAAAAGGCCAGAGATATTGCCAAAAATATTCCAAAGGCCATTGTCCTTAACGGCGATGCTCTTGATGTGGATATTCAGAAGGAAGCCAATGTCAAGGCGGCGGAGACGATCATTGCTGTTACCAATGATGACAAAGTGAATATTCTGTCGTCTTTGCTGGCAAAACAGGCCGGATGCCGCCGTGCCATTACCCTGATTAATAATCATACCTTTGGTCCGATGACCTATTCTGTTGGCATTGATGCCTTTGTTGACCCAAGACAGACGACCGTATCCAGCATCCTGCAACATATGCGGCGTGGACGGATAAGGTCATTGCAGAATCTGGCGGGTGGCGCGGCAGAGGTGCTGGAAGCCGTGGCCCTTGAAACTTCGCCTCTGGTTGGCAGGCCGCTCAGGGAGGTCAGGTTGCCCGCAGGTATCATTATCGGCTCCGTTGTCCGTGGTGACATGGTTATTGTGCCCAGAGGCGGGACCATCATCAAGCCGGACGATATTGTGGTGATCTTCACCCGCCTTGAAATGATCAAAAAAGTAGAAGAACTCTTCTCTGTCCGTCTGGAATATTTCTAATATGGGCGCACGGATTGGTAATATTATTGGCTGTCTGCTCATGGCTCTTGGCTTTTGTGAACTGTTGCCGATCATTGTTGCTCTTGTTGCTGAGGAAAGGAATTTGATATTGCCTTTTTTCGTCAGTTCACTCTTCACTGTTTTTATCGGCGGGGCTTTGTTTCTTTCCTTCCAGTGTCCGAAAGACAGGGCCTCACGGCATGAGATTATTATGTTGATGATTGTGGTCTGGTTCGGACTGCCGCTGTTTGCCTCACTGCCTTTTATGATTACAGGTTTTATGACCAAGCTTACGGATGCCTATTTTGAAACCTCTTCAGCCTTGACAACGACCGGTTCCAGTCTGGTCACGAATCTTGACCTTGTGCCGGCAACCCTGCTTTTCTGGCGCGCCTTGTTGCAATGGCTGGGCGGTATATTGGTCTTTGTGATGGCCATTGCCATTTTGCCGCTTTCCTCCATTGGCGGTATGGGTTTGTTTCGCAGTGTCCTGCCCCACGGTGAAGGAGATGATTTGCTGGCGCATATGAGATATGCCCTGACACCGCTTTTCGGGATTTATGCGGGCATGACTCTCGCTTGTATGATCCTGCTGGTTATTTTTGGCATGGGGGGTTTTGATGCCATGCTGCTGGCGATGGCCACATTGTCAAGTGGCGGCTTTATCAGTCAGGGTGCCTCGGGAGTCAATTCGATGAATGGCTTAACGGAATTTACCTTGATTCCTTTCATGATTTTTGCCGCCACCAACATGACATTTCATTGGGCCTTTCTGAAACGGGGGCGGGCAAGTATATATGGTCAGGATCCGGAAATTTTTACCTTTCTTTATCTGTTGCTTGTCGCCGCGTTACTGATTTTTCTGGCTATCGTCATATCTGCGGATATGACAGAGGTCGGTATATTGCAAAAAGCCGGAATAGCCGTCTTCACAGCGGTTTCAACTATGACAACAACCGGTTTTTTGCCGGACCATGCGACCTCATTACCCCTGGCAGTGATTATAATCTGTATGGTTTTGCTCTTTATCGGGGGGACGACGGGATCAACGGCTGGCGGATTTAAGATATTACGAATCAGTTTGATAAAACGCCATGCGGACAAAGAGGTCAGCCGGCTGACCTATCCCAGCGGGGTTACCCCGGTTTCTTTCAATGGAAATGTTGTATCACAGCCGGTAATGGTTTCCATATGGACTTTGCTGTTTCTTTTTATTTCGGCGCTGGCAGTCATCACCATTCTTTTCGGGATGATGGGGTATGACATTCAATCAAGCCTTGGCCTGAGCGTGACGGGCATTTTCAGTGCAGGCGGGCTTATTCCTTTGTTCAGTCCGGATTTTATAGGCTATCACAGTCTTCCTTATGCCGGAAAATGGCTGAGTTCTTTTGCGATGATAATCGGCCGGCTGGAAATCATTGCCCTGTTGGTGTTTTTAATGCCGTCTTTCTGGAAAAATTAAGAATTTTCATAATAATATGATCTTATAGTTTGAAGAATTGTTGGCCTGTGATAGACTATTGCTACTAGTGATTTGTTCTTAAAAAAGCAATAACCAATCATAAATAGAAGAATGGATGTATAAATGTCTGAAAAAAATCATAATCTACAGGACTCATTCCTAAACCATATCCGTAAAAACAAAACACCTATTACAGTTTTTCTCGTCAACGGTGTAAAACTTCAGGGCATTATTACCTGGTTTGATAATTTTTGCATTCTCCTGCGTCGGGATTCCAGTGTTCAACTGGTTTATAAACACGCTATTTCGACCATAATGCCGGGCGGCCCGATCACATTGTTTGATGCGGCTGATGCCGAAAATCAGGATTAATACCAAGAGCATTCATGATAAAAGGGATAGATTCTGACCAGATTAAGTTGGTTAAGAAAGAAATAACTCTGGATCGGGGGCCGTCCCCTGATGATGGCCCTGATAATGGCCCCGTTGATGGCGATGCTCCTCTGGGTCAGGTTTCCGGCACCAAAGTTCTGGTTTTGCATCCCTGCCATAAGACACGGCCATCTGTCAGGCTGCGGCCACCATCGTCTCAGCGTACACCGCAAGCCCGGCTTGAAGAAGCGGTCAGCTTGTGTCACGCTCTTCACATGAATGTGGTGCAGTCACTTATCGTTCGCCTGTCAAAACTGACGCCGGCCACCTATATAGGAAAAGGCAAGTTGCTGGAGATGGCGGATATTATATCTCTGAAAAATATCGAACTAGTCATTCTGGATTGTGAACTGACCCCGGGGCAACAGCGCAATATTGAACGTCTTTTAAAAGTTAAAGTCATTGACCGTACCGGATTGATTCTGGAAATTTTTGGTGAAAGGGCGCAGACAAAAGAAGGCGTTCTTCAGGTGGAACTCGCCCATCTCACCTATGAAAAGAGCCGTCTTGTGCGGTCATGGACCCATCTGGAAAGACAGCGCGGCGGATTTGGCTTCCTCGGCGGTCCCGGTGAATCTCAGATTGAATCTGACCGGCGCCAGATTGGTGAACGGATTACGCGTATTGGCAAACAGCTTGACGACGTGAGCAGAACCCGCGCCCTTCATCGTTCCGGCCGCAAGAAAAACCAAATTCCTGTTGTTGCCATGGTGGGCTATACCAATGCGGGGAAATCCACCCTGTTCAACTATCTGACAGATGCCGATGTATTGGCGGAGAATATGTTGTTTGCCACCCTTGATCCGACCATGCGGGAAATTAATCTGGTGCCGGGGAAAAAAGCAATTCTCTCCGACACGGTTGGTTTCATTTCGGCATTGCCGATACAGCTTGTTGCGGCATTCAAGGCAACTTTAGAAGAGGTGATGGAGGCCGACCTTATCCTCCATGTTCGCGATATTTCCCACCCTGATACCGAGGCCCAGAAAGAGGATGTTATGGCTGTTCTCTTGTCTTTGGGGCTGGAAGAGGGCGCGGATTGCCCAATCTATGAAGTCTGGAGCAAGATCGATCTTCTGGATGATGAGCAGCGGCAGGTATTTGAAAATCTGGCGGCACTCAAACAGAATGTAAGCCTGCTGTCCGCCGTGACCGGGGAAGGCTGCGATGACTTCCGTTCGGCGTTAAATGACATGCTGGCCAAAGGTGATGAAATCCTGAAAATAGCCTATGCCCATGATCAGGGGGCCGCCATGGCGTGGATGTATAAACACGGCGAGGTTATAGGCCGTGAAGATACAGAGAGGGAAACCATACTCAAGGCGCGGATTGACGCAAAATTACGCGGGCGGATTGAGAAAAATCCCACTTTGATTGGCCGGATTGTCGATTGAGTGACCTTGAGCGCATCAGCGAAATAGTCATCCGCCTCGCCAGAGAGAAAATCCTGCCGCGATTTAAAAATCTTGCCGAGGGGGATATCAGCGCAAAATCACCGGGGGATCTGGTTACTATTGCGGATATAGAAACCGAACAGGCTTTGTCAGAGGAACTGTTGGCGATGTTTCCCGCTGCGGTTGTCGCCGGTGAGGAAGTCATTGCCGCAAAACCGGACCTGCTGCAGGGGGTTATCACGGCGGAACAGGGCTTTCTGATTGATCCCGTTGACGGCACCAATAATTTTGTCAAAGGGGATCAGAAATTTGCTCTCATGCTGACAGAACTGCGCAAGGGTGAAGCGGTCGCCGCCTGGATATATTTGCCGGTCAGTGACGAGATTACCATGGCGGAAAAAGGCGCGGGGGCCTTCATTGACGGAAAAAGAATAAAGCTTGCGGCCCGGAAATTTGATCCGGAAAAGATGATCGCGGCGGCGCATATTAACCGCTTTCCTGAAAAACTTAAGTTGATGGCCCGGGAAAACATAAAAAAATTCAGCCGGAACCGTCCGGCTTTTTGTGCCGGGTATGATTATATAGCCTTGACAAAAGGGCTTAAGGATTTTTCAATTTATTACCGGACGCTGCCATGGGATCATTTGCCGGGCAGCCTTATCTTCAGCGAAGCCGGTGGCTATGTACGCAGTCTGCTGGATGGGGAGACTTATACGATCCATGATAAGAACAAGGGGCTGTTATCTGCGGTCAGCAAAGATCAGTGGTACAGCATAAGAGAGATGGTTTTTCCCGGATGCTTTCAAGATAAATGATGGAGGAGCGGACCGGATTTGAACCGGTGTACACGGATTTGCAATTGGATAACATATTGTTTTATTGTTTTAAATCAAATAATTAAACTATACTCATTCTACTCCAAAACCCGAAAATTCTGGAATGATATTATTCGGAAATTATCTGTGACTGTATCGCGGAATTTAGGCCATTCCTTTGGCA
>NVTJ01000136.1 GCA_002401545.1 Alphaproteobacteria bacterium | reverse complement strand
GGTCCCTTCGCGCCTTTTGGCCGCGTTGACGGACACACACTCGGCAAGCAGGCAATCCGCGTTGCAGCCCCAAGATGAAGATTTGCCGCATTGCCAATACCTAGTTCAATTGACCCGCCAATATCACTGTACATCCCCAATGCCTCCGCAATATCAGCCTGTTGTTTTGCGCGGTATAACCCGCCGGGCTTGGTTACATACAGGGAAAAACATGCCGCCGCCTTATGCTCCACAAGTTCCAGAATATCATGAACAGTCCAGGCTGATTCATCGGCCATAACAGGACAATTAATCCGTTCGGCAACATAGGCCATTTCACGGGCGCCCATCACAGGCTGCTCACACAACATAATGCCATATTCTTCCTGGGCACGAGTCACCCGAATGGCTTMSCANASANMCYGSYAGNYMWTCATTACCATCAACACGGATTTTAATATCATCGCCGAGACTCTCCCGCAGTCGCCTGACCACTTCTACGTCACGGTCCGGGTCAAGTCCCGTCTTGCATTTAATTGTTTTAGCACCTTCCCGTACGGCTTCCTGTGCCTCTTCCACACATTCATCAACGGGCATGATGCCAAGGGAATGCGCACATTCAATCCGATCACGAAATTTCCCCCCCAGCAAACGATAAACAGGAACCCCTGCAGCCTTGCCTGCAATATCATAACAAGCAATATCAATAGCGGCTTTGGCATAAGGATGCCCCTTAACCGCCTTGTCCATTTTAAAATGCAGCACGGCCATATCGCGGGGATCAGCACCTTTCACCGCTTCCATCAGATGATCAGAAATAATATGCCTCACCGTTTCCGGCGTTTCGCCATAATAGCGCATATGCGCGCCGCCCCATGTGACGCCTGCCGGTGTCTCGCCCCAACCGCTGATACCCTCATCAGTGTCCAGACGAATAATCGCATGATAACCAATCGCTGCCGTCATTTTACTTGCCCATGTATGATGCCGCCGGTTCGGTAATGCCACCAGAAATATTTCACAACCTGTTATTTTCATCCATTAAACCCTCTAAAATCCTTATTAAAATTTAGCAATTATTATATTATCACAATATGTGATCACAATACGACTAGTCAACCACTTTTTTATTGTTTATAGTGCTTTCTCAAAATAGAACGTTACAGGTTAATAATTATGGCAGCATGGCCGACCCCCTTACCCGTATTCATCCTGACAGGATTTCTCGGCAGCGGCAAAACCACATTTTTGAATAAGCTTTTGCAAAACCCTGATAATGCAGCAACGGCAGTACTGGTAAATGAATTTGGGGAAATCGGCATTGATCATTTACTGGTTGATACCATTGACGATGAAATATTATTGCTCGAATCCGGTTGCGTATGCTGCAGTGTCCGCGACGATCTTTCCGCTGCATTATTAAATATAATTGAAAAATGTGCCGAAGGCCTGTTGCCGCCATTATCTCGTATTGTTCTGGAAACCACAGGCGTCGCAGACCCGGCAGTTTTGTTGCAATTTCTAATGGAGTCAGATGAGCTAAACCGGCATTTCATTGTTGGTGGCGTTCTCACCGTTATTGATACGGTTTACGGTGAGAAAACACTTCTGGAACACCCTGAAGCGGAAAGACAGGCCGCCATGGCGGATGTTCTTATTTTCAGCAAAACCGATATTTCCAATCATAAAACCCTACTCCGGCTCAGACAAAAACTGGGCAACATGGCTCACGCACGTTTAATATTAAATAGTAA
Organism: Alphaproteobacteria bacterium; assembly: GCA_002401545.1. Taxonomy (GTDB): domain Bacteria; phylum Pseudomonadota; class Alphaproteobacteria; order Sphingomonadales; family Emcibacteraceae; genus Paremcibacter. The sequence continues at coordinate 3,676 of NVTJ01000136.1, read as the reverse complement.
TGATGAGATCGATTTTAGTGCAATTTTTAACAACAGGCAAAGAAAATCAATCCCGGAAATTGATTATAAACAGCCGGCAGGTCATCCTGCCGGGCACGGATTTTCCTCATTCGTCCTGTCATGGAACAGCCCGGTAATCTGGGATGATTTCAAAGTATGGCTGGAGGGGTTGCTGATTGCCCGTGGTGATGATATCTACCGTTTGAAAGGGCTTGTCCACGTCGAGGGGAAAAGGGGACCTATCGTTATTCAGGGCGTACAACATACCTTTTATGAGCCAACAATGCTGGATAAATGGCCCGCCGGAACCCCGCAGACAGAACTGGTTTTCATCACACGGCATTTTACCAAATCAGCCGCCTATAAAAGTCTCGACCCGTTCATGAGTATAAGCGAAAAATTATGACCGATATGTATCGCCCCATTGTGGTTGTGCACGAAAGCGCCGCTGCAGCATCCGAAATCATCCGAAATCAACTGATCCAATTCAGGAAATCAGACATCACTGCCCGCCCCTGGGATTTTGCGGAACTCCACAACCCCTGGAGCCGCGCCGCCCAGAATTTTGACAGCTGGGCAATTCTCGACATTTGTCAAAATAAAGATTTAATCATGCGGGTAAGGGAAGTAATTGGTCCGGACATTATTCTTTACGACACACGGCTCATACCCGAACCCTGCGATCACTCATACGCCGACTGGCACTGTGACGCGATGTGTTTTCCTGTCACCCGCCGGAGAGGCCTCACTGTCATTCTTCCCCTTAACATCCATAATGCAGGACTATTAACCTTTAAGGCCACAGCAGATGAAAAGCAGGAAAGCATCCCGTTAAAAACCGGAATATATATTTTGATGGATGCGCACCAGAAGTATAAAATAAGCGATGTTGACAAGGACAGTGTTTCTGACTTTCTGATCATTCGCTACTTCCCTGCCACGTCGCGGTATTTGCGGGACCCGGCCTGTGCAGAGCATCAATTGCTCATGGAACGCTGGCCCCTTTTAAACTACGCAAATGCGCCCTTATGGCTTGTGGCCGGTAAGGATCCCGGACATAACAATTTTGTCACCGGGTTAAATGTCAAGGCCGGACGCTGGACGCCAAACCCTGACTATTCTGTCTGACAAGCTCAAGAGGCACTGTAAGTCACCGTTTTGGTCGTCATGGATTCCAGCAGCCCCTCCATGGCCCCTTCCCGGCCAACACCGGAGTCTTTCACGCCGCCAAAGGGAGTGCTTGGCCCCGCAACGAACATCGAGTTCACCCCGACAAGCCCGGCTTCAATACCCGATACAAGCCGTCGCCCACGATCCCGGTCATTGGTGAATATATATGCCGCCAAGCCATAGGGGGTCTCATTTGCCCGCGCGATAACCTCGTCTTCGCACCCATATGACACAATCGGCGTTACCGGGCCGAAAGGTTCTTCCGTCATAATCGCCGCATTTTCCGGAACGTCTTTCAAGACCGTAGGTTCAAAGAAAAATCCTTTGTCCCCAATCGTCGCGCCACCCGCCAGCAAGGACGCGCCCTTGTCAAGCGCATCCGCCGTCAGCCTGTCCATGACAGGCAGGCGCCGTTTGCTGGCCAGCGGCCCCATTTTCACATCGGAACCCAGGCCATTACCCACTTTGATCTGCCCCGCCCGTGCCGCAAAGGCTGCTGCAAAAGCATCATAAATATCTTCATGAACAAAGAATCGTGTTGCCGCCATACAGGATTGGCCCGCATTTGAAAAACGCGCCGGAACGGTCATATTCACAACCTCCTCCACATCGGCATCTTCGCAAATAATCACCGGCGCATGACCGCCCAGTTCCATAGCAACTTTTTTCATATGACGGCCCGCCAGGGAGGATAATTCCTTGCCAACCTCTGTCGACCCGGTAAAAGAAACCTTACGTATCACCGGAGACGGAATAATCATATTGGACAATAGCGAGGACGGGCCGGAAATCACATTGACCACACCTGCCGGCACGCCGGCATCCTCGCAGCATTTTGCAATGGCATAGGCGGTAGCCGGTGTTTCCTTGGCAGGTTTAAGAATAATGGAACAGCCCGCCGCCAGAGAATTGGCAATCTTGCGTCCGGGCATCATCGCCGGCAGGTTCCAGGGGGCAATGCCGAAAACAGGCCCGATCGGCTCCTGAACAATATGTCGCTCCACCCGCCCCGCGCCGCCATCAACAACACGACCGTAAATACGCTCTGACAATTCCCCAAGCTCCTCAAAATAGGAAGCGGTCGCCAATATTTCACCCCGGGCTTCGGCAAGTGTTTTTCCCTGCTCAATGGTCAATCTCTGCGCCATAACATCAAGACGTTGCCGAATCAAAACCGCGATAGACTTTATAATGCCCGCGCGTTTTGCACCGGGCATATTTTTCCAGACTTTAAAGCCGTCATCTGCAGCGGCCAATATGTCGTGAATATCACTTTCACCCGCCATACAAAGACTGAACACGGTCTCTTCTGTTGCGGGATTTATGACTTCTATCGTATCATTTTCGGCACCCTCACGCCATTCGCCGTTAATGTAGAGTTTAAGTTTTTCAACCATCTCATGATATCTCCGTTTTGGGATTTTCGATCGTCGCCTTTAGAACCTGCATGAAGCGTGCGGCAACGGCACCATCAATGACGCGATGATCCGCAGATAAGGTCGCCTTCATCACAAGAGCCGTATAGTCTTTGCCGCCAGCACCCGGTCTTTTTTGCAAATGCCCGGCTCCCAGAGCAAGAATAGCGCCCTGAGGCGGGTTGATAATCGCATCAAACTGCTCAACACCAAACATGCCCATATTCGATACCGTGAAACTGCCGCCCTCAAAATCATCCGGCAGAAGCGCGCCGTCTTTTGCTTTACGCCCAAATTCCGTTATTTCCGTGGAAATTTCGAGCAGACTCTTACGGTTAGCATGGCGTACGACCGGCGTCATCAACCCGTCGGGAAGGGCAACAGCTACTGAAACATGGGCATCTTTAAACCAGCGAATATTCGTACCGTCAAACTGAATATTAACATCCGGCGATGCCACCAGAGAGAGCGCGACCGCTTTGACAAAAATATCATTGAGAGATACCTTCTGATCTTTACGGCCTTTATTTATTGACTGACGCAGCAGGACAATGCCATCCAGCTCAATTTCCATTGTCACCCGAAAATGCGGCGCGGTAGTTTTTGACTGTGACAATCTGGCTGCGATCACTTTACGTATCGCCGTTAGCGGCCTATCTTCATAGGCCTCATCCGGGCGGGCCACCAATGGGGCCGGTTTGACCACAGAAGGGGATGCCGGGAAACATATCAAATTTGCCGCAGCCTCCACATCAGCACGTCGAATACGCCCTCGATGGCCGGTTGGCGACACTGTTGACATATCCACGTTCAGAAGGCCCGCCATGCGGATCGCAAGGGGTGTTGCCCGCAGGTCGCGCGTGGACAATTTACGTATGGTTGCTTTGCCACCCGAAGATCCACCGCCATTCTCAATTGCCGCGACAAGATCAGCTTTGGAAATACGCCCGCGACGACCGGTTCCTGTTATCTTTGTCAGGTCAACGTCAAAATTTGTCGCAATTTTGAGCGTCTGTGGCGTTGTCAGAACGGCTTTATTGGCCACCGCATTTGCGCCCTTCAACAAAGCCGGAATGACCCATTCTTTGGAA
>NVTJ01000135.1 GCA_002401545.1 Alphaproteobacteria bacterium | reverse complement strand
TTTGGAACGTTCACGGTCGGGAAATGGCGGGCATGTATGGATTTTCTTTCAAGAACCCGTTCTTGCATCTGACGCCAGAAAGCTTGGTTCATACCTGCTTATGCGATTGGTGGCTTCACCGACCGGGCTGGCATCCAGATGAGCATAGCGGGCGGTTGTCTGGGGCTGAGAGTGGCCAAGAAGCTTGCCAATGATGGGCAGGCTGGTTCCTTGTCCGACTGCAATGCTGGCGAAGCTATGGCGCAGGTCATGCAGGCGAACATCGTCAAGCCCGGCGCGTTTGCGCAGTTTTAGCCACTGATGGCCAATGCGGTTCATGTGGCCACGGCCATAGCGTCCGGGAAAAACATAAGGACTTGTTTCAGACCGTTCGATGAGTGCCAGAATATCCGTGGCGGCAGTTGAAAGGTGAATGGTCTTTCGGCCTGTCTTGCTGTCTGCAAGCAGTAACCGGCTGTTCTCCATATCCACTTCACTCCAGGTGAGTGCAATAATCTCTCCAACCCGGCATCCGGTGAAGATGAGAAGTCGGATAATATTGATAATATTCGGGTGGCATAGCCTTTTTTGTTCCACTTCATTCAGCACCTTTGCCAGTTGAGCAAATTCTTTATGACTGAGGAAACGTTCCATGACCTTGCCGGGGTATTTTTCAATATGACGGCAGGGGTTGGAATTATCTGGCCGTTCTCCCCATTTTTCGGCGAGGTTAAGCATCTTGGAGAGAAGGCACAATACATGATTGGCCGCGCCCGGCGTTTTATGCATACGACTGTGCAGGCGTTGGATATCCTGTCTTGTGATCAGGTCAAGGCGTATTTTTCCAAGGTTGGGAATAACATGGTTCCTGAGGTTGGATCTGTCACTATCAATGCTGCGCGGTTTCTTCTTTACTTCAGCATGTTCCCGCAGGTAACGTTCGGCAAACTCTGCCACTGTCGGGCGTTGTCTGGTTTCTTCCTTAACCTTGAGGGGGTCGATGCCTTTTGAGACCTGTACCAGCCATTCTTGGGCGATGGCACGGGCTTCTTCAAGGGGGATGGCGCCAACTTTGCCAATGGTCAGTCGTTTTTGCTGACGACATTCATTGATATATTCCACGATGAAGGATTTGCATCCGGAAGGGAAGATACGACAACACAGGCCCGGGACAAGAGTATCACGGAGTAGATACCGACTTGCCTTTGGTTTGGCCTTGTTCAGCAAGGCATAGGTGGATTTGACTTTACTCACACGACTATTCTTTCTGCGGATGCCATAAATACCTGCAAGAGTTGAATAGCGCGGACGGACGTGATGTCATCAAGGATACCGTATTTCGACATCGCGGAAAGGCCATAGCGGGATAACGCGGGATGTTAAGAGTAGTGTGCAAAAGTAGTTGCAGGGCAGGGAAGTATGATTTGACATTGCCTGTATTTGAACGGCTTTTCCGGGACCTTCCTGGGACCTTTTTGAAGCGGGATATTGCGGGCATTTGCGGGAACTCCCAGTGTAGTCCGGAGCAATATTTGATTTCCAAGCCCTTGTTATTGCGCAAGAAACGGGATGTTCCGGGATATAGAATGATTTACTGGGAACTAAGCTATCACGAAATCATAATCCATGTGCCGGGGGTTCAAGTCCCTCTCCCGCTACCAATTTCTATCTTATTTTTTTCGATATCTTTCAGGTGGAAGATTTAAAAATTACCGACAGGTTATTGGCAGGCATATGGACCGTCTTGACAAGGCTCAGCCCATGTTCACCAGCAAGCTTTATCACATCTTCCAGATTGCGCAGGCCCCATTGCGGATTTTTCGATCGCAGGCTGATATCAAACAGCTCATTACTTGGTGCCGTATGCATGCTGTCTGTTTTATAAGGGCCATAGAGATAGAGAATGCCGCCTTTTGGTAAAATCCGCGCTGCGCCCTTCATTAAACCGATGGTGGATTCCCACGGCGAAATATGAATCATATTGATGCAGACCATTGCGGAAACCGGTTGCGGGATCTCAATATTCTCCACGGGCCAGACATCATCCCGGGTATTAATATTCAGCGGGGGAAGTATGTTATTCAACTGAACTTCCCACCACCACGCGCTGATGCTGTCGCGGCTCTTTTTATCGGGGTCGCTGGGCAGCCAGTAATGGCCTGGCATATGGGTGACAAAATAAATCGCGTGCTGGCCGCTACCGCTGGCTATTTCCAATATTGTACCATAATCCGGCAGACAGTCCCTGAGAACAGTCAGGATGGGTTCCCTGTTACGGTCGGTGGCCGGGGCGTGTTTTTTCTGGGCTATCATATTCATGGCGAGCAGGATACAGCGCAAAAGCTTGCCATTCTATTAAAATAACAATCACTTGTTCTGTTTTTTATCCGGCATGGGAAAATTCTCCACACCACCCGGCAGTGTTTCCAGATAGAGGGACTGGCTGGGGAAGGCAAAGCTGCTTCCGGCCTTGTCGACAATATCCTTGACTTCAAGGGCAAGGGATTCTTTTATTTCCAGCCATTCTCCCCAGTTCGTCGTCCTGGTAAAGCAATAGAGCATCAGGTCGATAGAGCTGTCATTAAAGCTGTCGATACGAACAAAAGTTGCCACCTCTGGCGGGTGGGCGAAATCATCATTATCCATGACATAGGATTCTATTCTGCCTCGGACATCCCGCAGTTGTTCAATTGTGGTGTCATAGACCAGCCCGATTTTCCAATATATGCGGCGATGGGTCATGCGGGTAAAATTTACCACCGCATTATCAGCAAGCGCAGCGTTGGGGACAAAGACCGGGGCCTTGTCAAAACGGCGGATCGTTGTGGTGCGAAAGCCGATATCTTCAACGGTTCCTTCCACAATGCCGTCAACCCGGACCCAGTCACCGGGATGAAATCTTTTCTCGCCGATGATAAACAGTCCGGCAATCAGATTCTTGAATACATCCTGCGCACCCAGGGCGACAGCAACGCCGAACAGGCCGAGACCGGCGATTAATGGGGCGACCGCAATGCCCCATACTTCCAGTATGGCCGCCGCCCCGAGGAAGAAAACCAATGCTCGTATTGCCTTGACCAGCCAGGTGATCATACTTTCGGAAAAAAGTCCTTTCAGGCCAGAGAATGACAGGCTTAATGGCCCGACCATCTTATATAGTATCCAGAAAATATTAAATGTGATCAAAGACCGGTTCAGATTATAGGCCCCCTGTTGTAGTCCTTCGCTTAAGATAAGAACCTCTGTTGCGAGGAACACACCAATGACAATGGGAATGAAGCGCAGCGGATGCTCCAAGGCATCTATTACCTGATCATCAAAGTCATTCTTGGTTTTACGGGTCAGCGCCTTCAACCTGCCCACGATAAATTTGCTGAACAGACGACGGATCAGCAGGAAGAAAAAGAAAACCAACAGGGCGAGGATAATCTGGCCAATATCAACACCAAATACGCCATGCTGCCACACGTCCTGAACCAGAGCGATGAAGTCTTTGAAAGAAGTATTATCCATTTTTAACCTGCTGTTTTATTCATTCTGCTTCTCGTGGTCAGGAGAGATGAAATATCAAATTTCATGCCCCAGGCCAATATTGTGATGCTGCCTGTATATAAAATTATCCAGCGCAGGAACAGCATTGTTTCAGAAAGTTTGATTCGGCGGTCCGGACCGAGGAGGAAGTCAACACCGGAAAATGTCAGGCCGTATTTTTCTATGTTTCCTTCCAGTCCGAGATTGAACAGGAACCAGCCTGCAATACCGGCAATAATCACGCTTAAAAGTTTGAATATCCAATGACGTATGCTTTGACTGACCCATACGCTGTTTAAGGTGAGCAAAAAAACCAACAGGTATAGATAGCCACCGCCGCCTGTACCAAAAAAACCATCTCTTGCGATTAACTCGTTGAGATTGTCTGTATTCGCCTGATCAAAGGCAATATATTTACAAAGAAAGAGCCAGGGCAGGGCATAGAGAATATTGAAGGACATGCTGATGGAAACAAGATAGCTTTGATTGAAGAAGTTATGGATATCATATTTCTTAATCAGGTCACTGCTATAATAAAATATGCACAACATAAAAGTGACGGGTGAAAACAGGGCCAGAAAACGTATTATTTGCTCAATGAGATTCCATATTGAAGGAAAAGGAAAATACAGGCTTAACATATAACCAAAGTCGCCCCATCCATTTTGAAATGTAACATTCTTATATATGGTGGGGCTTCCTGTAATATCCTGAAGGGTTTCTTCCGTTACACTTATTTTCAGGAGGAAATAACTTATCAGACCGGCGGCGAGGACTAATAATGGAAAGTGAATGAAGTGACGGGAGGGCTTATCCAGCATCCGGTGGCTGATAAGGCGGATGCTCATGCCAAACCACACTATGAATAGCCCAAAGGGAATAATAGCGATGAACATTCCATCAAGCCGGAATAATTCTTTTACATTATAAGGCACACCGGGGAGTTTTATTATCAGTGAAATGAAAATTGAAATGAGGGCGATGCTGCCGGATAAAAGGTAAATTTTCTTTCTGAAAACAGGGGTGCTTTTTATTTTTCCCAACTCAGGGTTCTTTGAGATATTCTGCTTGGGAAACCAGGAAGTATTTTTTTTGTTAAACATCATGAAAGACAAGAACAAGACAATCAGGGGGTCGGTGATTTCAGCAGTATGAGAGGTCATAAATATCTGAATAATTTCAATCATGAATACCAGTGAAAAAACCATAAAACCCCTAAGCCGAAGATGGGGCCAGCCGCTTTTTATGAGGAATATCAGGCTTGCGTAGAGGAATATTTTTAAAAACAGGGTTCTTGTATTATGAAATAAACTGCCTTCCAGAAAACCGGAAAAAGGCATCCATGAAAAATTTAAATCATACCAGGTGAAATCCAATGACCAAAGGCCATTTAACACAATGGTAACAGCGATGAAACCCGTGATGATTTTTTTTGTGCTCAAGGGAATATTCGCGAGTAATGGCCAGATTAAAATGGCGGCAAATACGGCCATGGCACTGGAAAAATCAATATTATTTTCCAGTATGAATAACCGTGCGGGCAAGCTGAGTATGGCAAAGACTGGTAACCTGTATTTGTCGAGCAGCTTATGCTGGAAAAACCCTTTGGTAAAACGGGCAAAAAATAACCAGCCTGTAAGTCCCAGTATGAAAATATCCCCCTGAAACGTAGGATTGAGAAAAAGGGGTTTAAGGCTATTCTTTATTTCCTGAAAATCAAGGGTCGGGACGAAAGGAAAAAACAGATATAGCAACCAGACAAGGGATAAAACAAGGGGGATATTATCTTTGCCAGCGACAAAGCGGTATTCAGCCAAATATTCACGCGTCTTGGTCTTGTGCCAGACCTTGGTGGTCTGCATTTGTTAACCAGAGTGGTGGGCTTGAACAAGGCGAAGGAGCTCTGTTTTACCGCAAAAAAAATT
>NVTJ01000134.1 GCA_002401545.1 Alphaproteobacteria bacterium | reverse complement strand
ACAGGAATTTTGTGACCTTCTGTTTGTCACTGAATGTGACCCCCGCCACCGGGGCCGAAAGCAGCGCAGATGCCCCGCCGGAAATCAGCATGATGATACGATCATCCTCTGTGGCTGCTTCTGCCAGTGCCATCATGCGCGGGGCGGTGGCGCGGCTCATGGCATCGGGGATTGGGTGCCCCGCCTCAATCACTTCAATACACCCCGGCATATGAGCCGCCAGATGGCCATGACGCGTTACCGCAAGCCCCTCAAGCTTCCCCGCCATGGTTTCTGCCGCCACCTTTGCCATCGCAGTGGCGGCCTTGCCCGCCGCCAAAATGATCGTTCGACCCTCTATCCTGTCTGCGGGCAGGTGAGCGGCGAGACAAGCTGAAGGATGGACGGACTGCACCGCACAGGCAAACAGGGCGCGCAGAAAATCCGTATGATGATCTTTTTTCATCTTTTATCAAAACCGGTTTCTATTTTGTCATAACATTTTTACATAATAAGACCATTTTCACCATAAAACAACATTGTATTCACAAGAAATATATGATAGAAACCGGTTTCAATGAAAGCGGAAAACAGAGTATGACAACCCTGGTACAGAAATCAATTTCTCTGGAAAATGTTTCTTTCAGCCGTCACGGATCGTGGCTTTCAGTTTCGCCTCTCATTGCCAAATTTCAGCCCTATGATATAGAGCGATATTTTTTAAGGTGCCATCATGGTGATACAAAACCCGTCATAGAAATAACCCCTCAGAAAGGGGGTAACCCCGTTGATATTCGCCCTGTAGCCCAGCCCCATTCCCTGAAATGGACCGGCAAGGCGGGGGAATTTGTGGAAATTATTTTTGACGGCACAGACAGCCTGCGTATTCGCGGCAAGGGCTTTGGTCTTAAACTGAAGCCCTATCTCAGAACTGAAGTTTATTCGACCGAAATGAGCATGGGTAAAGGCCGATTGGCCACATTCAATGTCTTGCCCATGCAGCGAAAATTTCAGATCGAATGCCTGAAAGGCAATATGAGCTGGCAATCCGTACGCGAAGATGAAACCGGCAAGGAAGAAGACGTTGAACTCTGTGTGGCGGGGGCAAGCTGGGAAATCGCCATCGACATGTTTACGAGTGTCTGGCTGCCAAGGGAGAGGCAAAGCTTCGAAAAATGTCGCGATGACGTGGCCGCAGATTTTACCCATTGGTTAGAGGGCAGTCCAAAGAGCGATACAGAGTACCACAGTGCGCGGGAACTGGCCGCCTATATCACCTGGTCTGCTGTCGTAAAACCTCACGGCCTGTTGAAGCGTCCGACCATGCTGATGTCAAAAAACTATATGGCCAAAGTCTGGAGCTGGGATCACTGTTTCAACGCCCTGGCACTGGCGCCTGCCCATCCGCAGCTTGCCTGGGACCAAATGCTGGTTATGGCTGACGAACAGGATGAATTTGGCTGTTATCCCGATGCCTGTAATGATACGTCACTCATTTTCAACTATACCAAGCCCCCCATACATGGCTGGACTTTGCAAGAGATGGTCATACGCCTTAAGCCCGCCGCTGATGACCCAAACCTCCATAGCCTCTTTATATCCCTTGAAAAATGGACAGATTTCTGGCTCACCCATCGCCGCCTGCCCGGCGCGGAGTTGGCCCATTACCTGCACGGCTATGACAGTGGCTGGGACAACTGCACCATGTTCGATGAAACCGTTCCCATCATCGGCCCGGACCTGAATACATTCCTTATTATTCAGATGGACTGCCTGTCAGAGATTGCCGCCCTCATGGGTGATAATGACAAAAGCAGCTCTTGGAAGAAGAAAGCCGACCGCATGTATGAGGCTCTGATTGCGGAACTCTGGGACGGCGGAAAATTCATTGCCAAGGGTGCGATGAGGGGCGAAATTGTGATATCTGATTGCCTGATCTATTGCTTGCCCATACTTCTTGGAAAGCGATTGCCGGGCGATATACGTGAAAGGCTCGTCGCAACTATTGAGCGGTTCAAAACGCCGTTTGGGCTGGCCACAGAGCATCCGGACAGTGATAAATTTATGGATGATGGCTATTGGCGCGGCCCCATCTGGGGACCGTCAACCTATCTGGTCTTTTCAGGCCTGATGCGCAGCGGCTATTCTGAACAGGCTTATGATATTGCCGGGCGTTTCTGTGGCATGTGCAAGGAAAATGACTTTGCCGAAAACCACCATGCCCTGACAGGGAAAGGTTTGCGCGATCCGGGATTCACCTGGACCGCAAGCACATTCCTGCTCATGGCTGAACATCTGCGCCAAAGTGTTAAAATATAGAGAAAATAAGGGACTAGAGATGAATTATTTTGATTACGCGATCGTGGCGGGCTATCTGTCCATGCTTTTGGGCATGGGGTATTTCTTCAAGGAACAAAAGGGCAAAAAAGATTATTTCCTCGGCGGCAGAAGTATGGGAACTTTTCCGCTGACCCTATCCACAATGGCGACACAGCTTTCCGCCATCAGCTTTATCTCGGCCCCCGCCTTTGTCGGTTTGCGCCCGGACGGCGGCATGGTGTGGCTGGCGTATGAGTTTGCCGTACCGCTGGCCATGATTTTCCTGATGATGTATATCCTGCCGCCCCTGTACCGTTCAGGGGTTGTCAGTATTTACGAATATCTGGAAAACAGATTTGATATGTCAACGCGCCTTCTGATCAGTTTTGTTTTTCAGGTCAGTCGTTCCTTTGGTACCGGCATTACCATATATGCCACCGCCATTATTCTGGAAGGCATGATGGGGATTGATTTCTGGACTTCAATCACAGTGATCGGCGTTATCACCATCATTTATTCCCTGCAGGGCGGTATGAAGGCGGTCGTCTATTCCGATGCCATCCAGATGATCCTGATATTCTTTGGGGTTATTGCGGTCGGGGCCTTTGCGCTCTATAATCTGGGCGGTGTTGATGTCTTTCTGGCCAATGTGGATACGGAAAGGCTGAAGGTAATCCGTGCCGATTCCTTTGGCTTTAGCGGTGATGAGTGGGGGCTTTTGCCGATGATTTTTGGCGGCATGGTGCTTTATGCCTCCTATTACGGCTGTGACCAGACACAGGCACAGCGGACCCTTTCCGCCAACAGCGAGGCAACGGTCCGAAAAATCCTGTTATGTAACGGCCTTTTCCGTTTTCCCATTGTTTTGATCTATTGCACCACCGGGCTGATACTGGGAACATTTGTTGCGATGACGCCGGAATTCATGGCACTGATTCCATCTGACAAGCTGGATATGATGGTGCCGCTTTTCATTGTCAATTACCTGCCCCACGGTATTATTGGCATATTGGTCGTGGCGCTACTCGCGGCGGCAATGTCATCGCTCAGCTCTGTTCTAAATTCCCTGACCGCCGTGACCATGGAAGACTTCACCCGCCTGACCGGCAAAGATCTGGGAAAAGATAAATATGTTTTCTGGTCCCGTATTGTTGTTTTCTTCTGGGGTGTGGTTATCGTACTTTTCTCCGTCTTCGGCGGGCAGATTGCCAGCACCGTCATTGAGGCGATCAATAAAATCGGTTCGGTATTCTATGGCCCCATACTCGGCACCTTCCTGCTGGCTATTCTTTTCAAGCGGGTGCATTCCCTTGGCGCCAATATGGGGCTTGTATCCGGGGTTGGCATTAACAGCTATTTATGGCTTTATGTGCCTGATGTTTTCTGGCTGTGGTGGAATTTTATCGGCTGCGCTGTCACCATCGGGGTCGGTCTTCTCGTCTCCGCCATCAGACATGGCAAGGCCGACATCTCTCCGGAAAAGGCCCAGAGAATGGAAGGGACCGGAATTCTTCACAAATACGAAGCCTATCTGATGCTCGGCATGTTTTCCCTTATGATCACGATCGGTTTGTTGCTGCCAACATTATTTGGGAAATAGAATTTACAGGTTGCCCGATTTCAATTCCTGAACCACGAAATCCACGGCTCTGGCGGTCAGGGCCATATAAGTGATTGAAGGGTTTTGACAGGCCGATGACGTCATGGCGGCGCCGTCCGTCACAAATATATTCTTCACATCATGACACTGGTTATGGCGGTTCAGAACAGACGTTGCGGGATCATGTCCCATACGCGCCGTGCCCATTTCATGAATGGCAAGGCCAGGGGGCGTCTCATGCACATAAGGCTTCACATCAGCAAGCCCCGCAGATGTCAGCATATCTTTTGCTGTCTCGGCCATATCCATCTTCATTTTCTTTTCGTTATCGCCGTAGGTACAATTAATATGCAACAGGGGCATACCCCATTTATCGCGCTTTGTTTTATGCAGACGCACATAATTTTCATAACGCGGCAGCATTTCCCCGAACCCGCCCAGATTAAAGGTCCACGGCCCCGGTGTGCGGATGCTTTCCTTATAATCCACACCAAAACCGGCTTTATGCGCCATGTCCTGCCACCCCTCACGCTGCGCCCCGCCCTGAAAGCCATAGCCTCTAACAAAGGCGTCATGTGTATCCGTGACATTACGAAACCGGGGGATATAAATTCCGGTTGGGCGGCGGCCAAAATAATATTTATTCCTGAAGCCCGGATATCGCCCCGTTGCCCCGGCGCGCATGGTATGGTCCATCAGATAATGACCCAGAACACCGCTGCTGTTGGCCAGACCGTTCGGGAAATTTTTGTCCGCAGAGTTTAATAATATCTGTGTTGTGCCCAAAGTTGACGCGCAGAGGAAAATCACCCGGGCGGAATATTCCCGGTGCGTCTTTGTATTTGCATCAATCACCCTGACACCGGTCGCTTTGCCGGTTATGTCATCATAAATCAGGCTATGGACAATGCTGTGGGTCACGGTTGTAAGGTTCCCCGTGCGTTCAGCGGCTGGCAGGGTCGCACTCTGGCTGGAGAAATAAGCCCCGAAAGAGCAGCCGCGCTGACATTGGTTACGGGCCTGACAGGTTCCGCGCCCCAGATCCAGGTGAATTTCCTGTGGCTCGGTCAAATGGGCACAGCGGCCTATGATCACTTTGCGGTCTGGATAGGACGCCTCTGTCCTGGCTTTGAAATCCGTCTCCACACAATTCATCTCATGGGGCGGCAGAAATTTTCCGTCGGGCAAATGCGCTATCCCCTCCCGGGAGCCGCTCACGCCGACAAATATTTCCACATGATCATACCAATGTTCAAGGTCCTTGTAACGAATCGGCCAGTCAACCCCGTGGCCATCCCTGACATTAGCCGTAAAATCCAGATCACTCCAACGGTAGCTCTGCCGGTGCCAGAGCAGTGACCGGCCCCCCAGATGATCCCCTCTTATCCAGCTAAAGGGTTTATCCGGGTCATGGGTGTAGGGATTTTCCTTATCATTAATGAAGAAATTCTTGGTTGAATCCTTAAAAGCGTAACAGTCTTTCTGGACCCTATACTCGGAATTCGCCAGCTTTGGGTCCACCTGATCACGGAATTTCATATCCC
>NVTJ01000133.1 GCA_002401545.1 Alphaproteobacteria bacterium | reverse complement strand
ATTGGCCTGTTTAAACAGGCTGAGCGCCATGGGGTAGACGGAAAAAGCCACCACAAACAGGCTGACCCCGCCATATGTCATCACCGCACAGGCGGCAACAATGGCAAAGACCGCATGCTTCAGGCCCAGTTTGCCGACGATCCAGTGGGAAATACTGTCCGCCGCCCCGCAGTCCTCCATAACCTTGCCAAAAATAGCTCCCAGGATGAAAATGGGGAACCAGGAAAATATAAAGCCGGAAAAGCCCCCCATATAACTGGCCACATAATCGGCCTGTCCGGGGTCTGCAAGCTGGGGGAACAGAGCAAGGCCGCTCATCATGGCGACAAAAAGCGCCGATAATGGTCCGGCAATCATCACATTCATGCCGCGAATAGTGAGGAATATGAGTAATGACAGCCCTCCAATCAAACCTAGCATGCTTAATATTTCAATCATAGTATTCCCAAATATTATTTTCAACGGGATAAGTAAAATATCCCCGTAATTCATGGAACATCATGGCGGATTCTGTGCTGCTTAAGCTATATGGACGATGGTCTAGGGTCACATGTCGGATTGAGCATGCTAGGTTACGAAGAATGAATGGTTAGTATGATTACCAATATTTATATTAAGTCAAAACCTCTGGGAGAAAACAGTTGAAAAAGCACCTATCACATAATTTATTATCCTCAATTTCACTTGGGGCCATGTTGCTGACAGCAGGCGCAGGTCAAACGGCCTTTGGGGCAGAAGATACCAGTCTTGTTCTCGAGGAAATTACAGTAACCGCCCGCCGTCGGTCGGAATCATTGCTGGATGTACCCATAGCGGTAACTGCCTTTGGTGCCAAGATGCTTGAAAATCAGGGAATTCAGGATATTGTGGAGGTGGCGAAATTCACGCCGAATCTGACCCTTGAAGTATCCCGTGGAACCAACACGACACTGACGGCGTTCATTCGTGGTGTCGGGCAGCAGGACCCCGTAGCCGGTTTCGAGGCCGGGGTCGGACTGTATGTGGATGATGTCTATCTCAATCGTCCACAGGCGTCCGTACTTGATGTCTATGACGTAGAACGCATTGAGGTATTGCGTGGACCACAGGGAACACTTTATGGCCGGAACACCATCGGCGGCGCGATTAAATATGTCACCAAGCGCCTGGGGGAAGAGCCTGGCTTGAATGTCAGAGGTTCGGTCGGAAGCTACAAACAACTTGATCTGGTTATATCAGGCAGCGCACCGATCTCGGATAAAGTTCGGGTCGGCGGCTCGTTTGCCACGCTCAACCGTGATGGTTTTGGTGACAACCTGAACCTCGAGGGCATTGACAACTATAATAAACAAGTGTTGGCGGGGCGGGCCTCCGTTGAGTTTCTGCCCTCGGAAGATCTATTCATACGAATCGCAGCCGACTATCTGAAAGACGATTCTGATCCACGTCAGGGTCACCGTCTGATCCCGAGCACATCGGGTGACCCGGTGCTGGATAATGTCTTTGACACCCGTTCTGGCCTCAACAATCCCAAGCAAGAGGTAGAGGCATATGGGTTTTCTTCCTTGATCGAATGGCAGGTCACGGATACCGTGATGGTTAAAAATATCATGGCCTACCGCGATGATAAGTCCAGAAGCCCTATCGATTTCGACAGCCTGCCGATAGATGATCTCGATGTGCCAGTTGATTACGAGAATCAACAATTCTCGGAAGAGTTCCAGATTTTATATGAAAGCGAGAAACTGAACGGGGTCGCAGGATTCTATTATCTTGATGCCAGCGCGTTTAACGAATTTGACGTGATTCTGGGGCCGTTAGGTGACATTATCAATCTGCCGGGGCTCAACGCCAACACGCTTGGTGACGTTGACACCGAAACCTGGTCTGTGTTTGGCGACCTTACCTATGATGTCTCCGAGCAGATCAGCCTGTCCGTTGGCGGGCGCTATACAAGTGATAAACGGTCCGCGCGCGTTCTCAGACGCACTTTTATTGGCGGCACGTCCGAGCGGTTCGGTGGTGACGCCATCGCAATTGCCACCACGTCTGACTTTGAAGGCAAAGCAAAATTCACCAAATTTACGCCACGGGCCTCGGTGAGTTGGAAACCCAATGATGACCATAACATCTATCTCAGCTATAGCGAAGGCTTCAAAGGGGGTGGTTTTGACCCACGCGCACAGACAACGGGCGCCCCTGACATAGATGGCGACGGCGATATTGATGATGAAGATATCTTCAATTTTATGTCGTTTGAACCTGAAACAGTCGAGACGATCGAGTTGGGCTGGAAAGCCTCCCTCTTTGACAATCGCATGGACATCAGCGTCGCCGGGTTCCTGTCCAGCTATACAGATATTCAGATCCCGGGATCCGTCGGCACACCTGATGGCCTCTTTACCGGGGTCACCTCGAATGCGGGTGATGCGGACGTGAACGGTATTGAAGTCGAAGGCAGGGCCCTTCTGGCAGCCGACATGTCCGGCTATAACGACACATTGAATGTG
Source organism: Alphaproteobacteria bacterium (assembly GCA_002401545.1). Classification (GTDB taxonomy): domain Bacteria; phylum Pseudomonadota; class Alphaproteobacteria; order Sphingomonadales; family Emcibacteraceae; genus Paremcibacter. The sequence continues at coordinate 2,965 of NVTJ01000133.1, read as the reverse complement.
ACGTGGTCGATGGGTTATCTTGATGCCAAGTTCAATGAGTTCATTGACGCATTCGGTGTAGATGTGGCGGATGAGCGTGTATTCCAGAACACACCGGAATGGACAGCCAGCGGCTCGTTGAATTACACCAGACCAATGTCCCTGGGGTCCAGCGATGGCGCGATCTCGCTGATTACTTCCCTCGCGTACCGCAGTGCCGCCAGTCAGTTTGAAACCCCCAATCCGTTCCTTGATCAGCCCGGCTTCGCGCTTTGGGACGCCAGCCTCGTGTGGAATTCGGAAGATGGGAAACTGTCTGTCGGGCTGCATGCCAAAAATATTACGGACAAGCGCTATATTGTTGCCGGGTATAATTTTGTCGCCATAGCGGACGATGGGTCTACCACTCCGACGCTGGGGACAGAGGGAACGCTGACCGCATTCTTCGGCAATCCACGGACGGTTACTTTTACAGCGGGATATAAATTCTAGGTAATTTCACATTTTATAATTCTAATGGGGCGGCATTTGCCGCCCCAGACCATTGGCAAACCCCGGTATTTTTATCGGGGTTTTGTTTTTTCTAGGAAGTTGTGACATTTTCTATTTTGACGCGGGATCTGGATTTTCCGGTTTGGATAATACAAATCAAAGGGTGCACGGACATCACCTGTAAAATCTAGAGAATACAAATAAGCCGCTTGAAAAGGTTAGCTGATTTGAGTGAAAAAAAATTGGTATTTTCCATGAAGGATGGGATATTTTAATAAAGCTGGAAACCTTGCGGGTATTCACCTGTCTTGCTATATTCGGCGTGCGACATTCAGAGCTGTAATGATTCTATTTCCACCTGAATATTGTTTTCTAACATGATACATATGATTGCTGCCTTAATAGAGTGTTTGATGAGAAAAAAAATTAAAAAAGAATATATAGCGCCTTGGGAAAAAGCCTTTGACCGGGTTCTAACGCCTCTTGATGCATTTATTCATCGCCAAACCACCAGTGGTATTTTGCTAATGCTGTGTGCGATTGTTGCAATATATATTGCCAATAGTCAGTGGAGTGAGGCTTATCAAAATATATTGAAGATGCCATTTACTATAGGTTTTCCGGGATTTCTTCTGTCCAAGTCTCTGCATCATTGGATCAATGATGGTTTGATGGCCCTGTTTTTTTTCGTTGTCGGACTGGAACTCAAGCGTGAAATTCTGGTAGGAGAACTTTCCGACCTGAAACAAGCGATGTTTCCCATCATTGCGGCAGTGGGCGGGATGGTGGTACCTGTTCTAATTTATATGAGTATCAACCCTGGGGGAGATGACTTTGATGGCTGGGGTATTCCAATGGCAACGGATATTGCCTTTGCTTTGGGGGCTTTGGCGCTGCTGGGCAATCGGATCCCCAAAAAATTGTTAATATTCCTTGTGGCCGTAGCTATTGTTGATGACCTGGGTGCCGTTACGGTAATCGCATTATTCTATACGGAGACAATAAGTATGCCGGCTCTCGCAATGGTGGTTGCAGTTGCAGGGATATTAATAACCTTGAACTTCGGAGGTATTCGTCGTCCTTTACCTTATATCCTGTTAGGTGTGGTGCTCTGGGTGGCCATGCTAAAGAGCGGGGTGCATGCTACTCTCGCGGGTATTATACTGGCATTCACGATCCCCATGCATCCGAAATATGATCCGGTACGTTTTCTGGTGCATATAAATGTGCTGATAGGACAGATTAGGCGGGCTTATAAAAATGAGGAAAATATTATCAAGAATGATGAATTGCGTGCCCGGATAAGAGCCTTGGGAAAAGGGGTGCGGCTGACACAGGCACCGGCTCAGATTCTGGAGCGCGACATGCATATGCCAGTTGCTTATTTTATTATCCCAGTCTTTTCTTTAGCTAATGCCGGCATTCCTATCGACTGGTCATCTTTTAGCAGTATGGTCATCCACCCGGTTTCCATGGGTATTGCCTTCGGACTGTTTTTCGGAAAGCTGATTGGCATTGCTGGCGTTTCCTGGATTGCCGTGAAACTGGGACTAACGTCTTTACCTCAGGGCTTGAACTTTAAACATATATCGGGAGCTGCCCTTATGGGAGGAATTGGTTTCACCATGTCGATATTTATTGCGGAATTGGGATTTCCCAATCAGCCAGAGAACCTGTTGATGGCAAAAACAGGAATTCTTATAGCATCCTTTTTGGCGGGCATTTCCGGTTTTCTCTGGCTATATTTTACTGCTGAGAAACCTGAAGAATAAAGTGCTTTACCATATTTTATTGACACTTATCAGGTAATAAATATAGTAGCCTTTAAATGATGTAAAGGCTTGGGACTTAGGGGTCAAATTTTTATAAAGGAAATGAAAATTGTCTAAAAAATTAAAGATGATATTGATCGTAAGCCTATTCACCGTTGCAGGTGTAGCAAGCTCAGTAGCTGGTGATGTGAAGTGGACTTATGAAGGACATAGTGGACCACACGGCTGGGGCGATTTATCGCCATCTTACGCAGCATGTAGCACCGGTGTCATGCAGTCACCCATAGACCTTTCTCAGGCAAATGCGGTTGGCAATGTGGCCATTTCGATCGATTATAAAGTTAACCCTTTAACCGTTCTTAACAATGGTCACACGGTTCAGGTAAATTTTCCCGCCGGCTCGAATATGACATCTGGCGGAAAGGTCTTTCCGCTGGTGCAGGTTCATTTTCACACCCCTTCTGAACATGTCATATCGGGAAAGAGTTTTCCCCTCGTGGCGCATTTTGTTCATGCAACGCCGGAAGGTGCTTTGGGCGTTATTGGTGTGATGTTTGATGAAGGCAAAAATAACCCGGAACTTCAGAAAATTATTGATGCGGCACCGAAAGAAAAAACAGGCCCGCGAACTTTTTCTGACGTGATAATTGACCCAAACGCTCTTTTTCCGGATGAAATTAAAGTGTTTCGTTATATGGGGTCGCTGACAACACCACCATGCT
>NVTJ01000132.1 GCA_002401545.1 Alphaproteobacteria bacterium | reverse complement strand
GGGAATATCGCTATAGATTACATTGACCATTTGCGGGATGCTGGTGGTTCCAGCCTTTATGACCGCCAGAATTTGTTTCTCCCGATCGTGGCGGTGGGCAATCAGGGCTTTGACATAGGACTTGGGATTTTCGATCGGCGCGCCGTGGGTCGGGTAATAGATTTTATCATCCCGGTTCAGCAGCTTTTCTAAACTGGCAATGTAATCCTTCATGTCCCCGTCCGGCTGAGAGACAACGGATGTTGACCATCCCATCACATGATCCCCAGTGAACAGGGCGCGTTCTTCACGCAGGCCAAAGCACAGATGGTTGGACAGGTGACCGGGGGTATGGACCACGTCCAGTGTCCAGCCATCGCCCTCAATCACATCGCCGTCGCGCAGAATATGATCGGGGGTAAAATGCTGATCCCGGCCTTCTTCCGCGTGATTATCCACATCGGCCTGTCCCGCCACATCAAAGGCGTATATATCCGCTCCGGTGACCAGTTTTAACGGATGGGCCGCCGGAGAATGATCCACATGGTTATGGGTAACCAGGATATGACTGATCTCAACCGTTTCCAGAAATTTTTCGAGGCCATGTATATGGGATGCGATGGCCGGACCCGGATCTATGACAACCACTTCTTGTTTAGATGGGGGGGCTACCGCCCGTTGGGCTACTTGAGCCCCCCCCGTGCTCGCGTGGCTCGCTCCCCCCTCTATCCGCCCAATAATATATGTGCCGGTGCCATGAAAGGTGAAGGGGGAAGGGTTGGGGGCAACGAGTCGACGGATCAGGGGGGAAACTTGCGTGACTTCACCATATTTAGGAGAAAAATTTTTATTAAATTCAAGCATATATTTAAAATCTATCTCTAATTATTGAAAATTTTCGATAATAAATTTTGATTTATCTCTATTTAAAGAAATTATTTTCAAATTATAGTATAATGAGCTTCATTGATTATAACAGTATTTTATGAGGTAAGCCATGTTATCAATTGAGCGAGCAACCGAGGGGGGAGTGCGCGAGCACGGGGGGAGCTCAAGTAGCGACGAGAGGAGCGATAGTTCCCCCCTTGAACAAAAAGAGGGGGGAGTGCGCGAGCACGGGGGGAGCTCAAGTAGTGATGGCCCTAGCTTTAGCTCGGCTAAAGCGGAAAATTTGAAAGCGAACGATAGATCCCCCCATAAAAAAAAGAGAGGTTTTGCCACCCGTGCCATTCATTCGGGCCATGACAAAAGCGATCCTCATGGTGCATTGACCTCACCGATCTATATGACATCCACCTTTGAGTTTGAGACGGCGGAACAGGGCGGGGCACGTTTCGCCGGCGAAGAGGGCGGATATATTTATACCCGCCTTGGCAATCCGACCCTCAATGAGCTGGAACAGAATCTTGCCGGTCTGGAAGGGGCCGAGGCTTGTCTGACCGTGGCATCGGGCATGGGGGCCATATCAAGCGTTTTCTGGACCTTTGTTTCGCCGGGGGATGAAATTCTGGTGGATGAGACATTATATGGCTGCACCTTTGCCTTCTTCCGTCATGGCATGGAGAAATTTGGCATTTCGGTGCGCCATGTGGATATGCGCAATCCTGAGAACCTCATTCGTGAGATTTCAGACAAGACCCGTATTGTCTATTTTGAAACCCCCGCCAATCCCAATATGCGGATTATTGACATCAGGGCCATTTCCGAAATTGCCCATAGTAAAAATGCCAAAGTGGTGGTGGATAATACTTATGCAACGCCGTACCTGCAAAACCCCATTGCGCTGGGGGCCGATATTGTGGTTCACAGCGCCACCAAATATCTGGGCGGGCATGGTGATCTGATGGCGGGCGTGATCCTGTCCAGTGCAGAAGATATGGAACAGATCCGCTATGTGGGCCTGAAAGATATGACCGGGGCGGTGCTGTCGCCCATGAATGCCTTTCTGGTTACTCGCGGCCTGAAAACGCTGGAACTTCGCATGGAGCGACATTGTGACAATGGGGAAAAGATCGCCGATCTTCTGGAGGCCAGTACCAAGGTGGAAAAGGTCTTTTTCCCCGGCCTGCCGTCTTTTGCCCAGTATGAACTCGCCAAAGCACAGATGCGCCGCTTTGGTGGCATGATCGCTTTTGAGCTGAACGGCGGCCATGACGCGGGCCTGAAATTCCTTAATGCGCTGGAGCTTTGCAAGATTGCGGTCAGCCTTGGCGATGCGGAAACGCTGGTTGAGCATCCCGCTTCCATGACCCATTCCACTTATGAGCCGGAAGAGCGGATGCGGTTCGGCATCACTGAGGGACTGGTTCGGATTTCTGCCGGTCTGGAAAATTCAGACGATATATTGGCTGATATTGAACAGGCTCTGATACGGGCTTAGGGTCTCGTATCGTTGGAAAAAATTGCCTTATGGGACATTGATAATTTTTATCCCTATCTGATGAAAAACGGCAAAGCCCTGTGCTTTGCCGTTTTTATTGTATTACAATCTGGACAAAAGTTATAAGAACACCCTAGAGTCAGTATTATGAATAGTCAGTTATCTAAAAACATATTATTTGGTGGTCTGGAAGCTGGTGGCACCAGGTTTAATTGTGTCATTGGCACGGGTAATGGTGACATCATTGCGCGGCAGACTTTCCCCACCACGAGTCCGCAGGAAACATTGGGCAGGGCCGCTGATTTTTTTACCCGGGCGGTTTCCACGCACGGGCCATTACCGGCCTTGGGCCTGGCGCATTTTGGGCCGGTTGACATTAACAAAGCCTCTGAAAATTACGGAAAAATTCTGGTCACGCCAAAGCCGAACTGGTCACACACAGATATTGTCGGTTATTTCTCCGCCATTTTTGACATCCCCATAACCTTTCAGAGCGATGTGAATGTGGCGGCCGTGGGGGAATAWYMWKKCGSKGCCRYSARAGGNWTTGANMATTNNWTRTTNYAWAYKMYGSKTGGGACCGGCATCGGTGGCGGTGTTTTTATCAATGGACAATTGCTCAATGACCTCAGGCATCCGGAAATAGGCCATATGCTGATACCGCATGGGGACAGTGTCAAGGGCTGTTGCCCCTATCACGACAATTGTCTGGAGGGCTTTGCCTCCGGTCCCGGGATCAGGGCCCGGTGGGGACGTCCGGCCGAGGACCTTGCGCCGGATCATCTCGCATGGGAACTGGAAGCGCAGTATCTGGCTGTTTTATGTGTTAATCTGACCTATTGCTACGCCCCTGAAAGAATAATTTTTGGCGGCGGTGTTATGCAGCAGAAACAGATATTCCCCTCATTGAGAAAACAGTTCCTGTCATTGACACAGGGATATATGCCAATGTTTAATGCGGCGATGACAGAGCAATATATTGTGCCAACACCCCTTGACGGGGATGCCGCGCTCAAGGGGGCTCTGATTTTAGCGCAGCAGGCCTATGCGAAGAATTTAGAATAATGCAAAATGATATTTCCCTGCCAAAGTTCCGTTCCACAGATTTTCTGAAAAGTCATGTGCGGTCAATATTGAGTTTTTATTATCCGCAATGTATTGACGTGGCGGGCGGTGGCTATTTCCAGCATTTTGACGGGGATGGAAAGGCCAGCACCGGCAATAGGCAAAAACATCTGGTGAGCAGCAGCCGGTTAACGATAAATTTTGCCGTTGCCGCGAAACAATTTGCCGACCCGGATTTTCTGGCAGCGGCAAGGCACGGCGTGGATTTTCTGCGAAAGGGCCATCGTCATGCAAAGACGGGCGGTTATGGCTGGATACTTCAGGACGGGCAGGTCAGCGACGGTGATAACCATTGCTACGGTATTGCCTTTGTGCTTATGGCCTATGCCCGTACCTTTGCGGCGGGTGCCACGGAAGTATACGATTATATTGAGGAAACCTTTCAGTTCATGGAGCGTTACTTTTGGCGAGAGCAGGATCAGCTTTATGTGGACGTCCTGGACGCTGATCTTGAAACAACCTCACCCTACCGGGGTCAGAATGCCAATATGCACTGTTGTGAGGCCCTGATCTGTGCCTATGAGGCCACCGGAGAAAAGCATTATCTGGACCGTGCCATTGTCATTGCCCGGCGGGTCACGGTGGAGCTTGCGGCGCAATGTGACGGCCTGATCTGGGAACATTATAATGATCACTGGCAGGTTGATTTTAACTATAATGCCGGCGATACGGAAAATAAGCTGCGTCCCTGGGGGTATCAGCCCGGTCATTTTACCGAATGGGCAAAGCTGCTGTTACTCATTAACAGTCACAGCCCTCATGATTGGCTGACGGAGCGGGCGAAAGCCTTGTTTGATGAGGCGATAGCAGTGGCTTTTGACATCGATAACGGTGGTCTTTTCTACGGCTTTTCGCCTTCGGGGGAGATATGCAGCAAGGGTAAATACAGTTGGGTTCAGGCGGAGACCATCGTTGCGGCTGCTTTGCTGGCCACCCAACAGGAAAACCGCCTTTATTGGTGCATCTATCATCAGTTCTGGCAATATGCCTGGACTTATATGATCGACCATGATCAAAAATGCTGGCACCGGAACCTGACCCATGACAATAAAATCATTCCCCCGTCATCCGTCGCCATGGGCCGAACGGACTATCATTCTATCTGTTCATGTATAGAGATTATTAATTTGCTGTTATAAAATATGTCACATAATAATTTTAAAGGTTGTCATTATGACATCACTTACCTGTTTTAAAGCCTATGATATCCGCGGACAGCTTGGCACGGAGCTTAATGAAGATATTGCCTATCGTATTGGTCGTGCGTTTGGGGAATTTCTTCAGCCACAAGAAGGGCCGAAGGCCGTTGTTGTTGGCGGCGATGTTCGTCTGACGTCTGACGAACTCAAGCAAGCCGTCACAAAGGGGCTTGCGGATGCGGGCGTGGATGTGATTGACCTTGGCATGACAGGTACGGAAGAAATTTATTTTGCCACAAACTATTTGAAAGTCGCCGGTGGTGTTGAGGTGACAGCCAGCCACAACCCAATGGATTATAACGGCATGAAACTGGTGCGGGAAGGGTCGCGGCCCATCAGTTGTGATAATGGTCTTCTGGATATCAAACATCTCGCAGAGGAAAATATATTCAGGGAGGCAGAAATAAAAGGTTCGATCACAAAAAAGTCTGTCCTTGAGGCCTATATAGATCATTTAATGACTTATATTGATGGCCGCAAATTTAAACCGCTTAAACTGGTGGTTAACGCGGGTAATGGCGCAGCGGGACCTGTGGTTGACGCCCTTGAGGGACGCTTTAAAGCCCTGGATATGCCTATAGAATTGATCAAAATAAATCATGAGCCGGACGGGAATTTTCCCAGCGGTATTCCAAACCCGATGCTTGTTGAGAACCGTGAAGACACAAGGGCTGCTGTGCTGGCACATGGGGCCCATATGGGTATCGCATGGGACGGTGATTTTGATCGCTGTTTTCTGTTTGACGAAAAAGGTCAGTTCATTGATGGATATTATATTGTTGGTTTGCTGGCGGAAGCTTTTTTGCAAAAAAATCCCG
>NVTJ01000131.1 GCA_002401545.1 Alphaproteobacteria bacterium | reverse complement strand
TCCATAAAAGAGAAAAATGGTTTTAACAAAAACTAATATTCGGAATAAAAATATGACTATATAATCTATATCGTCGCAATAAATACCTAATGATATTGAAATATTTTTCCGTATAAATTATTTGTCATGCCTAGCATAACCAATATAATTAGCAGAATAATAAATGAAATTAACCTTTCGGTTATTATTTACGCTTGACTCTTTTTGTGTTATAATGTTATCTTAAATGACCAAATGGGCAAAATAAATGTGTAATAGATCAGTAATGGACATGTAATGAATGCGTAATAAATCATGCGTAATGTAACAACATTAGTAAAAACGATGTAATTTAAACAGGAGGATATACATATGAAAGATCAGAAACAGGGATTTTATAAAAAACACGCAAGAAATCTACTATACAGTAGCCTTGCTTGTACAATGGCTGCGTCGGGAGCTATGTTATTGCCCGCAGCTTCCTATGCGGATGATGCGGCACTCGCAGATGATGCAGAACTCGAAGAAGTTGTGGTGAAGGCCCACAAAGTCACTTACGGTAGAACAGAAACAACCAAGCTGATGTTGGATCAGCAAATTCCAGGGGGCAACGTTATGGATGTTGTCAATAACATTCCTGGCGTTACTGTCTCTCAGGGTGCCATATTTGGTTCCGATGATGGGTCTACCTCAATCAGTATGCGTGGTTTTTCAACAGGGCAAGATCAGCAACAGATTGGCATGACTATTGATGGCCTGCCGAATGGTAACTCAAACTACGGTGGCGGTTCAAAGGCCAATCGTTTTATTGATATGGCAAACTTGAAATTAGCAAATGTTTCTCAGGGTACAGCAGATATTGGCTCACCTTCCCATGAAGCATTGGGGGGAACCATTAACTTTATTACTGATTTACCAGAGCATGAACAGGGTATACGTGCAAAGGCAAGCGTTGGCGATAATAATGCCCGTTATTATTTTGGACGAATTGACACTGGGGAAATGTTCGGCGGCACTACCACTGCTTACATGAGTTATTCTAAAACCACAGCGGGTTCCTGGATTGGAGACCCCGACTCCGGTCATATGAAACGTGACCATTTCGAGGCAAAAGTGGTTACCGAACTTGATAACTTTACGTTTACCGGACGTTATTCATGGGATTCTGCCAATGAATTTGATGTGCAGCGGGTCGGCCTTGGTTCATTTAAAAGAGATCCGCGCTCAGATAACAAAGTAGGTAAATGGGTAGGTATTCCCTTTATAGATCAGGCATTCAGAGATAATGGGCGGACCATACGGGATAATAAATTTTCCTGGTTCAAAGTCGATTATGATGATGGTGATGTTAAAATTAATGTTACACCCTATTATCATTCTATGACAGGCCGCGGTGACTGGACACCGGCCAGAATTAATGTGGTTGAGGGCGGCTCCTTAATACCAGGGAGCAATCTTTCTGATAATGGTCCCGGAACGATTTTTGGTGGTGTTAAAACTGGTGAATTCTGGTATAGAAATGCTGATGGCACGCCCGCCACATTCATTGACGGCTGTACCGAAACTCTATTTACCTTTAATGATGGAACCAGCTCACCACAACGGAATCCTGCTTGTTACAGCCCGGATGCCATTCCGGTAATGAGTTATCGTCATACGCATTATGCCAAAACGCGTCTTGGTTTTACCGCGAATGGTGAAACGGAAACGTTTAATAATAACCTCACCCGGATCGGAATATGGGTAGAGCGCGCCGACCGCGACGAAGCCCGCGACGTGCACGAAATTATTGACCCACGGATATCAAATAAGTTTAAAGAAAATGCCTATTGGGTTCAGTATGATCGGAACTTCATCACCAATAACATCATGTTGTATCTTGAAGATACATACGAGACGGAAAACCTGGTTATCAAGGGTGGGGTTAAAAAGTTCTATGTGGACCTGACTCGTACCGACAGGCTTGGCATTCAAGATAAATTCAAGATAAATTCAGATTCAGACCTCTTGTTCACCATAGGTGGTGTTTATACCCTCAATGACGAAGTTGAAATCTTTTCAGGATTCTCACAGGGATTTGCGCCCATCAAGTCTGATACTATTGAAAGTTTGACGGGTAACCCGCTGGATACGACTATTACCATTTCTGCAACGCAAGCCCTTCTGGATCTGGTTGGTGAAACAACCGATAACTATGAACTTGGTGCGCGCTTTCAAAATGACTGGATTAAGGCCAGCGTGACTGCATATTACATTAAGTTCAGCAATCGTATTACCTCAATTCCACCGCTTAATGAGTCAGGATTTCTGCTTAGTGATGATGATGATATTTTCATCAATGTGGGTGGTGTTGAATCAAAAGGTGTTGAAGCCTCCATCGAGCTGAATTTTATGGATTATTGGAGTGCATTTTCCTCTGTTACCTACAATGACTCCACCTATACTCAAACCAAGGGCGATATTATCGCTGGTAATGAAGTTGCCCTATCACCAAAATTCTCACTTGTAGGTACGCTGGCTTATGACCGCAGTGGTTTTAATTCGGGTGTGTCAGGTAAGTATAGTGGGGCTCACTTTGGTGATTTTGCTAATGCCGAAGAGCTTCCTTCATCCATTGTTTTTGATTTCTGGGCGGGCTACGCATTTGATGTTGACGGGAATGAAGTCAAAGCCAGTATAAATGTGAAGAATATATTTGATGAGAAATATTTGTCTGGGGGTACTCCCCGCAGATATAATATTGGTATTGGACGTATCTACCTGGCATCACTTGAATATGCTTTCTAGGTGATATTTCCATGAGATATTTAAAAAGGGGCTTCGGCCTCTTTTTTTTACCTTGGCAAGGCGCTTTTTTTTGAGAGGATTATCTTATGACACTAAAGCATGTGACTATAGTAGGCGGAGGTTCTGCGGGCTGGATTACGGCAGCCTATATGAATGCCGTCCTCAATAATGATACTCAAAAAACTGTTGAATTTACGGTAATTGAATCGCCGACAAGACCACGCATATCGGTCGGGGAGGCAACCGTTCCCACGATCAGTCATTTGTTGCAGACCCTGAAAATTGACGAAAATGATTTTATGGGGGGAACCGGTGCAACCTTTAAGCAGGGCATTAAATTTGTCAATTGGCTCAAACAGGATGATCACACTTACTATCATCCGTTTGATCGTCGGGAAACGGGGGCGACCGGCTACCGGGCCACCAGAGACTGGCTCAAAAGTGATAGAAGCATCCCCTTCGCAGAAACTGTCTCCGTGCAGCCGCGTTTATGTGATATGAATTATTCACCAAAATTAGCGGAAAGCGGCCGTTACGAATCTCCTTTGACCTATGCTTACCATCTGGATGCTGAAAGATTTGCTGATTATCTCTGTACCTATGCCAAATCGAACGGCGTCAGGCATATTGAAGAGGATGTTGTTGAAGTAACGATGGCAGAGGATGACCGAATTTCCGCTGTTATTACCAGTTCCGGAAAGGCAATAAAGGCTGATCTTTTCATTGACTGCACGGGCTTTTCATCCCTTCTTATTGGGAAGAAACTGGGGGTTGGTTTCAAGGATTATTCTCAGTGGTTACTCTGTGATCGGGCTGTCACTATGCAAATTCCCTATGAACATCACTATCCGGGGCAAATTCGCCCCTATACCCTGTCGACCGCATTGTCTGCCGGTTGGGTATGGGATATTGGCCTCCAGGACCGACGTGGTGTGGGTTATGTCTATGCAAGCGCATTTCTTGATGATACCAGTGCCGAACAGGCGCTTCGTGAATATGAAGGTAAGCATAGCGCGGATATATCTTGCCGAACACTTAAGTTTTCAGTAGGCCGGCGTGAGCAGTTCTGGGTTTCTAACTGTGTCGCAATCGGCTTGTCTGCGGCATTTGTTGAGCCACTGGAATCAACGGGTATAAATATGATTGAATTTGCCGCGATAACATTGGCAGAGCATTTCCCCTATAATAATGACTTTAAGCCACTGGCGGCGCGTTATAATAAAATCATGTCAAACCGGTTTAATGATGCCCTGTCCTTTATTAATTTACATTATTGTTTAAGCCAACGATCAGATTCTGCTTTCTGGAAAGAGGTCCAATGTCAGGAACATATTATGGAAACTGTTCAAGAACGACTTGACCTATGGCAGCTAAAAAGGCCATCAGAAGCGGACTTTGATAACCATTTTATTCTATTCAACCATATAAATTATGAATATATTTTGAATGGCATGAATTTCATGATGTCAGAAACAGGTGATCATAATATCCGGCCTGCGACAGTAGTACCCGAGGTTGTTTTAAAGAATATCGAGCTTGGGGCCACACATTTAATTCCTCATGATACATGGCTGCAACAAAACCTCGGGATGAAGCAATACCCTACTGGGAAATGATTAGATTAAAACCTATCTGGTCAATCAAATTTATTGGTAAATAATATGGCAACTCAAAACGAACAGACAGATCAGATTCCCGAGCATACACCACATGGTTTTTCACAATACCCTGATCGGGTTTCATTGAGAATCAATGGGGTCAGCTTAACTTAATTCCCTTTTTCACCCCCTCGAATTCTTTTCATCAATCCCGGAAATGCCCTCGCGTCTTGCCAGTTCCTCGAATATATCATCGGGGGTAATGCCCATGTCTGCCCATAACACCATCATGTGAAACAACAGATCAGCGGATTCTGAAATCACTTCGTCCCTGTCACCCATGACGGCGGCGAGGGCGGTCTCGACGCCTTCTTCGCCGACCTTCTGGGCGATTTTCTTGCGGCCTTTTTTGAAAAGTTTTGCCACATAGCTTTTGTCGACATCACCACCCTTGCGGGCGGCGATGACCTGTTCGAGCCTGTCTAGTATTTCTGCCTTGTCCATCGTCTATAACCTTACCGGTATTTTGGCTTTGGCCATATATTCTTTGGCCTCAGCAATCGTATATTCCCCGAAGTGAAAGATCGAGGCCGCCAGAACCGCGCTGGCATGGCCGTCCCGCACCCCCTCCACCAGATGCTCCAGCGTGCCAACCCCGCCGGAGGCGATCACCGGAATAGAGACACTATCGGCGATGGCTCGCGTGAGTTCAAGGTTAAATCCCGCCTTGATGCCGTCCCGGTCCATGGAGGTCAGCAAAATCTCGCCCGCGCCGTATGCTGCGACCTGTTTCGCATATTCCACCGCATCAATGCCCGTGGCCGTCCGGCCCCCGTGAGTGAAGACTTCATATTTGTGCTTATTATTTTTGGGCCGAACCGACTTGGCATCTATGGCAACCACAATACATTGGGAGCCAAATTTCTCCGCCAGCTCCCGTACCAGTTCGGGTCGGTTCACTGCCGCTGTCATTACCGACACTTTATCGGCCCCGGCCAGCAACAACGCCCGCACGTCTTCTTCTGTGCGCACCCCGCCGCCAACGGTCAGCGGCATGAAACATTTATCCGCCGTGGCCCGAACCACATCAAGGATGATGCCCCGGTTATCGCTGGAGGCGGTAATATCCAGAAAGCACAACTCATCCGCCCCGGCCCGATCATAGAGGACTGCCTGCTCCACGGGGTCACCGGCATCTTTCAGGCCGACAAAATTAACCCCCTTGACCACCCGGCCATCCTTCACATCAAGACAGGGA
>NVTJ01000130.1 GCA_002401545.1 Alphaproteobacteria bacterium | reverse complement strand
GACCCCCTGCTGCCTGATCGTCCACAACGCCCGGAAAACAGACGGATTACCATATTGCTGTTGCGGGAATCCCCGACCCTGCCACCGAATTTTTAGCAATACTCATAAAATCAGATGCTTTTTCAGCGACATAGCTATTGTGCCTTGTTATGATGTTATTAATGAATAAAAATACATAGATCAGATGTATTTTAGAAACGGGTTCGGGCAAGGAAATTTTATCTATGGAGCTGTTGCAACCTTCCATCCAGATGTGGCTGACTTTTGCCGTCATTGTTGCTGCCATTATATTCTATGCTCTGGACCGTATTTCCATGGAAGTAACTTCCCTTGGCACCCTGTCTGTTCTGCTCATCCTGTTTCACTTAATGCCGGTTTATGATCAGGCCGGTGTTAGCCTGCTTGATTTGAAAAGCCTGCTGGCGGGATTTGCCGACCCCGCCCTGATCACTATTCTTGCCCTGCTCGTCATCGGACAGGGCATGGTGCAAACCGGCGCATTGGAAACCCCGGCCCAGATAATTGTAAAACATGGTATCGCCTATCCACGCCGGGTTATTCTGGCCTGCCTTCTGTCCGTTATGGTGATCAGCGCCCTGCTTAACAATACGCCGGTTGTGGTTATTTTTATTCCCATAATGATCACATTAATGGATAAAATGGATAAATCGGCGGGTCTGGTCACGATGCCACTGAGCTTTGTTGCCATATTGGGTGGCATGACCACCTTAATCGGGTCCAGCACCAACCTGCTGGTCGCCGGTGCCTATAAAGCTCAGACAGGCCTGGACATCGGTTTTTTTGATTTCACCATACCGGGCCTGTTTTTGGCAGCTCTGGGGCTGATTTATGTGATGGTCATCGCCCCGCTTATCCTGCCCAAGAAACTGTCCCCCACTGATGATAGCACGCTGGTAATAACGGGGAAACAATTCATCGTTCAGCTTGATCTGATAGAAGGAAATTCACTGATCGGAAAGAAATCCGTTGCGGGCATGTTTCCCGACCTGTCGCGCATGACAGTCCGGCTGGTGCAAAGGGGGAAAAATATGTTTCTGCCCCCGTTTGATGACATAACATTTCAGGAAGGTGATTGTATAATCCTGGCGACAACGCGGGCCATTTTAACAGAAAAAATTTCCCATGATCCCGGTCTGCTGAAAGGTATTCTGATTGTCCCCAGCCTGAATAATGCCGAGAATGAAGAAGTACAAGCGGTATCACGCGGGCAGAAAATAGCGGAAGTGATGATTGCTCCGGCCTCCCGCCTTGATGGCCGTACACTGGAACAGGTCGGCTATCATTTGCAGGGGGGATGCAAGGTGCTTGGTATTCAGCGTCGCTCCCGCATGATTCGCGCCGCCATGAATGATATTCGTCTGGAGGCCGGTGATATTTTGCTGGTGGTGGGCACCTCAACCCAGATCAACGCCCTTAAAATGAATAAAGACGTTCTGTTAATGGAATGGTCCACCCGTGAGGTCCAGGTCAGGTCTGACAGCTGGAAAGCCCTTGGTATTTTCACCGGCGTTGTTGCCCTTGCCGCCACGGGACTGGTACCTATTCCCATTACGGCCACATGTGGGGCCTTTTTAATGATTGCCCTGGGATGCCTTAATATCCGACAGGCCAGCCGTGCCGTGGACCGGCGCATATTCCTGTTAATCGGGGCGGCGCTGGCCATGGGGGCGTCCCTGCAGGCCACAGGCGGGGCATCCTATCTTGCCGAAAGTCTGATCCATATACTGGAAGGCTCAAGTGTTGCCGTTACCCTGTCGGCTTTTTTCCTGTTAATCGCCATTCTCACCAACATGTTGAGCAATAATGCCACAGCCGTTCTGTTTACTCCGATTGCGATCAATATGGCCAATAAGCTGGGTGTGGACCCGATGATATTTGTCACAGCGGTTATTTTTGCCGCCAATTGTTCCTTTGCCACCCCCATGGGTTATCAGACCAATCTTCTGGTCATGGGGCCGGGGAATTATAAATTCAAGGATTTCATGAAGGTGGGTGTGCCGCTGATTATTATTCTGTGGCTGGGCTATTCCTTTTTTGCCCCATGGTATTATGGACTATAAAATAAACCTTTAGCTTTAAAGTTTATTTACCTTTGGTTAATATTATGGCTATTGATCCGGATATTTCTGCAGAAAGACAGCAAATTGACTAACCAGCCCTCTCAATTTCCCCGGTTTTATGTAACGGCATCAGCTCTCTGTCCCTATCTGGACGGCAAGATGGAGCGGAAAGTCTTCACCGAACTTAATGAGATAAATCCCGCCGGGCTGCATGAATCAATGGCAAAAATCGGTTTTCGCCGCAGTCAGGACATAGCCTACCGCCCCAATTGCGATAATTGCGTGGAATGCAAGTCGGCCCGTATTCCGGCATCTTCTTTTAAGCCAAACCGCACACAGCGGCGTCTGATTAATTTAAATTCCGATCTGGCCATCAAAACACTCCCCAATCTGGCAACAGAAGAACATTATGACCTGTTGCGTAAATATTTGAGAAGACGTCACAGCGACGGCGGCATGACCAAAATGACATTTGACGAATATGTCAGCATGGTTGAATGCAGTCCGGTAGATACCTGCCTCATTGAATATAGAATACAATCAACGGAAAAACTTGTCGGCGTAACCCTTACCGATATCATGAACAGCGCTTTGTCTATGGTTTACAGCTTTTTTGATATCAGTGATGATATCAGGAAAAGAAGCATGGGAACATATATAATTCTGGATCATGTCGCCCGGGCGCGCCTGTTGGAACTTGAATATGTCTATTTGGGATACTGGATCAGAAACAGCCCTAAAATGGCCTATAAAATGAATTTCCAACCCCTTGAAATTCTTGGGGAAGACGGCTGGATGCTCACCGGAAAACGATAATCTCCTCTGATGGCTTGTCTTTGCCCGCAGTATATTTATACTCAGCCAAAATAATATAGGGCATTTTACATGAAACGTCGTTCATTTCTTAAAACAACCGCCGCCGCAACGGTCGGTGCAGCGGGATTATCTTCAGCATTATCTGCTCCGGCCTATGCCACGGGCAAGCGGAAGCTTAAAATGGTCACCACATGGCCGAAAAAATTTCCCGGCCTTGGCACCCGCGCTGAACAATTCGCCAAAGATATTGAAACCGCCACCGATGGCCACCTTCGAATCAAGGTATATGCGGCCAATGAACTGGTGCCACCGCTCGCGGCTTTTGATGCGGTGCGCGGCGGCAAGGCAGATATTTATCATGGCTCTGAATATTACTGGCAGGGCAAGCACAAGGCCTTTTCCTTTTTTACCGCCATTCCCTTTGGCCTGACAACCATGGAACAAAGCCAGTGGTTGCATTATGGCGGCGGACAGAAATTATGGGATGAACTGTCCGGGAAATTTAATATAAAGGCACTGGTATGCACCAATTCAGGGGTGCAGATGGGCGGCTGGTTTAAAAAAGAAATTAACAGCCTGGAGGATTTCAAAGGCCTTAGAATTCGCATTCCGGGACTCGGCGGCGAAGTTCTGAAACGGCTTGGCGCAACCCCCGTTACCAAGGCCGGCGGTGAAATTTATCTGGCCCTCAGTCAGGGTAATATTGATGCGTCGGAATGGGTTGGCCCGTGGAATGACATGGCCTTTGGTTTCCATAAAATCACCAAATATTATTATACATCCGCATTTCAGGAACCGGGCGCGGCCATTGCTGCCGGGTTTAACCTTGATGTCTGGAACAGCTTCAGCAAAGCGGATAAAGCAATTATAACCGCAGTTGCCGGAGATAATTACCAGAAATCTCTGGCGGAATTCAATGCCCGCAATGCCATGTCTCTCAGGGTACTGGTTGAAAAGCATGGGGTATTGCTCAGGACTTATTCTGATGAAATTTTAACCGCACTGGCGCGCATATCTGATGAAGTCATGCAGGAAATTGCCATGACAGATGACCTGACCAAACGGATATATAACAGTTATATGGATACCCGCAGGGCCGCTATGGAATGGCGCGCTATCGCGGATGAGCCCTACTTAAGGTCACGGCATCTTTACGAAAATTTTGGGAAAAGACTGTAAGTGACATTTCTACTCGCCAGAATATCAAGCCGCATAGACTGGTTCAGTGAATGGACCGGGCGGATAGTTTCATGGCTTACCCTGTGTCTGGTCCTGATGCAGTTTATCATCGTGGTCGGGCATTATATATTTCACGAAGGGTCCATATTTTTGCAGGAAAGCCTGCTCTATATGCATAGTGTGATTTTTCTGGGGGCGGCGGCCTATACCCTGCGCCATAACGGCCATGTGAGAGTGGATGTTTTTTACAGCTATTTCAGCGAAAAGGTAAAAGCCTGGATCAATCTGCTCGGTTGCCTGTTTTTCCTGCTGCCGGTGGCGGGCCTTATCTTCTGGATGGCATGGCCTTACGTTACGGCATCATGGGAAACGCTGGAAGGGTCCATTGAATCCAGTGGTATTCAGGCCGTATATCTGCTGAAAAGCATGATCCTGTTTTTTGCCATCACCCTCATATTGCAAGGCATATCCCTGCTCATCCATTCTCTCCTGACTATTCTGAATGTTGAACATCTTTCCGAAGAAAAACCGGAGGTCTTGTGATGGAGCTTAATATCATTCTTGACCTGTTGATGTTCCTCGCCGTGGTCGTCTTGTTAATGGCGGGTTTTCCGGTGGCCTTCACGCTGGGCGGCACGGCGATCATCTTTGTGGCCATCGGCATTTATTTTGATGAGATCGACAGCGATTTTATCGGCCTGATCCCGGAGCGGATTTTTGGCACCATGACCAATGACGTGCTGCTCGCGGTTCCTCTGTTTATTTTCATGGGTGTGATGCTGGAAAAATCCAGAATAGCCGAAGAATTGCTGGAAAGCATGGCAAAGCTCATGGGTCGCCTGCCGGGCGGTCTTGGCATATCCGTCACCATCGTCGGCACCCTGCTCGCCGCCTCCACCGGCATTGTCGGGGCCACTGTGGTCACCATGGGGCTGCTCAGCCTGCCCACTATGCTGAAAAGGGGCTACAGCCCGGCCCTTGCCTGTGGTTCCATTGCCGCATCGGGGACCTTGGGACAGATTATCCCGCCCTCCATCGTGCTGGTTCTTCTGGGCGATCAACTGTCCTCTGCCTGGCAGACGGCACAGTTGGAAATGGGTAACTGGGCCCCGGAGCCGCTATCCATTGGTGATTTATTCGCCGGGGCGCTCATTCCCGGTATGGGCCTGGTGTTAATGTATATTATCTACCAGATTGGCGTTGCCATCTTCCTGCCAAAATTATCGCCGCCAATGGTTGTCGACGATGCTGAGGACCCTGTGACCACAAGCCAGCTTATGGCCGCCTTCCTGCCGCCGATTTTACTTATTATTTCCGTGCTCGGGTCCATCATCAGCGGCATCGCCACCCCGACCGAGGCCGCCGCCGTCGGGGCCATAGGCGCCGTCCTGATGGCAGGATATAAACTTAAACCTGATAATGCCAAACCAATATTCATGGCAGGATTCTCCCTCGCAGGCTTGATTATTGTCACCAATCTGTTTGACCTGCGGCGCGGGCGGGCGGATATTCCCGCTACCGATTATCTCGGTCTTGCTCTGGCACTTATCATGACGGCTCTGGTCATTTGGGGTATCGCAACCGCCGTCCACCGGACCTACAGGAAAGAAATCATGCAAAATGTCATGCAGTCCACCACCCGGATTTCGG
>NVTJ01000129.1 GCA_002401545.1 Alphaproteobacteria bacterium | reverse complement strand
ATATTATATATATGTTAAACAATAGGTTGCATAATAAGTCTATGAGCAAAGATAAAGAATGGAACGTAGAGGACTATATTGAAAGGCTATTGCCGAAAAAAGGTGCGCTATCCGAAGCTTTCACATTTGCGCCATATGTAGAGATCAAAAAAGAAGACATTACATATGAAATGATCGAAGAATGCTATGTTTTTATGGCTCATATCGTGAGGGATTATGGCGAGCAATATTTACCAATATTTGAAAGACTGCACTCAGAATTAGAAGTATATAAGAAACGGCAAAAGATGTTAGATAAAGCCCTTTCAGTTTCAAAGAAAAATCCAAATTATCATTGAATATCAAAACATATCTTATCAAGATATTTCTTCTTTAATTCAAGAGTTGGCCCTTTTCCGTATCTTTCCCGATGATATTTATGCCCCATCAATGCAGCTTGCACCTTTTCGGGCGGTTCAACCGCCGTTAATCGATCTTCAAAGCTATGGCGTAGGCTATAAACAGTATGGTTTTTTGTTGGAAACAGACCATTTGTCCGTAAATATTTATTCAATGCCGCCGATAATTGGTCTGATCGATTTCTATATTTCACAAAGCCATGAGGCAAATTTTTAAAAGCGTATAATGACGCACCAACAAGCGGAATTTTACGATTACTATGAGAAGTTTTCAGGCGGCGTATTGTATTGGGACGTATGAAAATATAGGGTATTTCTGCATCAAGCATAATATCACCATCACTGGCATCCAGACCAAGCAGTTCATTTGGCCTTGCCCCTGTATCTGCCATGGCAAAAAGAAACAATTGCAATTCTTCATTCATGCCAGATAATTTTGATGGATTAAGAAGCGTATTTTGGATGTAATCCGTTTCAAATGGTTGCCGAGATTGGTCGTCATGCTCCGCAAAATTCATTTTTGTAAATAATGTTTCAACGCTCAGGTCAATTTCTCTATTGTCTCTGGCGTAAGATAATACTTGGCGCAGATGTGATAAATCTTTATTGGCAGATGATGCATTTAATCCTTCGTTCTTAATTCTTTGGAACCACCATTCCCTAAATCTGTAAATATCTTCCCGTTTGATATTGGCAACTTCCATATTTCCACAGGCCGTAATAAAATTCAGCACAGCTCTTTTGCGGGGGTTTTCCCATTTCTTGATTTGTTGTGCGCTTTTGTCCATTAAATTTGGTTTTTCAAACGAAAAATAGTCAATTTGTGCTTGGCTTAAAGGGTATGAGGGTTTGTCTTGCACAAGCATTGATAGAGCCTTTTCAGGCTCCAGTTTTTCATGATCTTTGGCATTGAGAATCCTTGAGAGGAATGCCTCAATATCACTTTTTGTAATGTCATTTGTAGTGCTGCATGAGAAACCGCTGGCCTGAGCCGATATTACTGCTTTTTGGAACATGGCATCAGTGTCATCGGTTCCATTGTTAATCATATGTGACCAGATATTTTCCAATTCATAATTCAAGGCTTGCGCTCTTTGCAAGGCTACCTTTTCAGAGTTAGTTTTTAAGGATACTTGGATATATGTTTCAGAATAGAATTGTTTGTATAATTTGGGGATATATCGTTTAAAGTGAAACCATTTTCCCCGCTTAATGATGTATTTCAATTATATTTATGCTCCCCTTAAATTAGTGACAAAACTAGTGACATTTTTAGTGACAAAAACCACTAATTCAATTAAAGCACAGAGTTGAATCAAGGGTCAATAGTTATTAAATACGTTATATTTCAATTGGTTAGTGTTATTTGGGGTTTCTAATTGTGTTATGGAAATGGCGGAGAGAGAGGGATTTTAACTTTCAAAAAATAGACCTATAAGCATTTGATTTATAATGATTGATAATTTGATTATGAAAAGTTAGTAGTGACATTTTTAGTGACAAAAGTAGTGACAAAATGAATTCGAGAATCGTTCTTAAATTACCAAAATAATGAATAGTATAACTGTTCTATTATTGGAGTATGAAGGGGGGCATGGAAACGGAATGCTGAATATTTAATTGAAATATTATTGGCTAATTTATGGCTATTTCACGGCTATTTTTCTTTAGAAAAAGGTAAATATAATTTGTTTTACGGCTAATTTACGGCTATATTATGGCTATGACTTGGAAACCAAAATATACTATTACCGATAAACTTCTTTTTACAATCCGCGAGATAGGACAGGCTATTGGCGAAATTAAAAGTTTTCACCTTTCGGATAAAACCCTTGCCAAGTTAGAAGTGAGGGCACGTGCGCTTTCCACATATGCTTCAACAAGTATAGAAGGAAACCCGCTCCCCTTAACTGATGTAAAGCAACTCCTGAAAACAAGCACCACGCATATTCGTGATACGGAACGTGAGGTTCTAAATTATAATCAAGCCCTACAGGGAATTTATACTGCGGTTAAATCAAGTAATTTTACGTTGAATATCAAGGTGCTTGAAAAGGTACAAAAACAGGTTGTTGATGGCTTAATGGATAATCCTGCACATTGTGGGCATTTACGCCAAGCACCTGTTATTATTCGCAACCCTCTAAAACCCGATGAAATTGTTTTTGTGCCGCCTGATGCAAATGAGGTTAAACAACTCACTTCTGAGTTGATGAAATTTATTAATAGTCATGTTGGTAAAATTGATCCGATTATTCTGGCGGGGCTCTTTCATCGGCAATCTGTCATTATTCACCCTTTTATAGACGGTAATGGACGAACAACACGCCTGTTAACGACGGCTATTTTAGGAAAGTCGGGTCTTGATCTGTTTGAAATTTTCAGCTTTGAAAATTATTATAACCAAAATATCACGCGCTATTTCAAGGCGGTAGGATTAACGGGTGATTATTACGACCATAAGGATAATGTGGACTTTACAAATTGGCTTGAATATTTCGCAGAAGGTATTTTAGATGAACTCAGTCGTGTCCGTAAAACCCTGCCAACAATTATCAATTCACCACGACTGGAACCGCATCATCAACAAATTCTTGATTATATCAATGAAAATGGAAGTATTACCCAACGGGAATATGGAGAAATATCCTCAAGGAGCCTTGCTGCAAGAAAAATTGATTTTGAAAAACTTATTAATTTCAAATTAATTAAGAACAAGGGAACAGGGCGTGGCACTTATTATGTGCCCGCAGAAGAATAGAGTTTAAATAAAATATTTCAGGGGGTCATGTTCCCCTCACATTCAAGAAAAATAATGCACCCCGTGTTGTCGCCCTTCGCTACGCTATGGTTGCTCCTGCCCGCGCCACGGTACCAAGATTTATTCTGGATTGTTTCACCTCCGCTAGTCGCCCTAGTCGGCAGAAGTTATCGAACGCGCAGTTTAGCGTTTCATAACTTCAACACCGATTAAAGGGAGAA
The DNA here is from genome assembly GCA_002401545.1 of Alphaproteobacteria bacterium. Classification (GTDB taxonomy): domain Bacteria; phylum Pseudomonadota; class Alphaproteobacteria; order Sphingomonadales; family Emcibacteraceae; genus Paremcibacter. Next base: position 2,403 of record NVTJ01000129.1, on the reverse strand, counting down.
TAGAACAATGACAAATGAAATTAGAATTTATGTAGCAGATTTAGCGGCTTACAATAACGGCACACTTCACGGGGCTTGGATTGACGCTACAGGCGATCTAAACGAAATCTGGGATCAGGTTAACGCAATGCTGAAAGCCTCTCCTGAGCCGATGTCAGAAGAATACGCCATCCATGACTATGAAGGCTTTGGAACCTATAAAATTTCAGAATATGAAGCTATGGAGGCCGTGCATAAAATCGCTGTGTTTATTGAGGAACATGGCGCATTGGGTGCGGAAGTGCTGGATTATTCTTGTGGTGAAATAGACCGCGCCGAAGAAATTCTAAATGATAGCTATAATGGTGAATATAAATCTGTTGCAGATTTTGCCGAACAATTAACCGAAGATACCAGCGAWATTCCCAAACATTTAGAATATTATATTGATTATGATAAAATGGGACGCGATATGGAGCTAAACGGCGATATATTCACCATAGAAACAGCTTTTGAAGAAGTGCATATATTTTGGAATAACTAGGCCAGATGTTTAAGCGTGGGGATAATTTCCCCCGCGCCTGACCCTGTAATAAGGCGGGAATTCCCGCGCGGTTTTTGCTATGCCGCAAAAACCGTTATTTTTTAAGTGAATAATTAAAGCCAGATCACAAAGCGGTAAAGGCTATATGCGCTTTGTATTATAGAATCTATGGGTGTCTAATACAGATTCTCACCAATTTGTGATTGTATTTTTCTTGAATAAAGTGCTCTTTTCTCCCTATGATCCTCAATATATGAAAAATATATAAAAAGGGGTGTCGTCATGGATTGGATTTTCTGGCTAATAGTCATCATCGGGATATTATATTATTTTAATAGCAGAAACCCGCCAAAATCAGAAAAACAGATTAATCAAGAAGCATTGCAAAAATTTGGTGATACTAAGGAAGAGCGTTATAAAAATATCATTTCTTTCTTTGACAAAAAGATGGGAAAGATCAATTGCGATATTGACTATCGGACAAACCATGTGCGTATTCGAAAAAGTTTTGAGCGCAATTTAAAAACTTTGGATCAATCTGAACGAGATGCTCTGGTAACTGCTTATCTTTTATATAACGAAGAAATTATGGGTGATAATAATTTCTTTATAAGTCGTTTTGCCCTTTTATACGGTGAGGGCAGTGGGCAACCTATCACATCCGAATATGCAAAAAGGGGTAATAAAGATATAAATAAATTGCCTGAATATGCCCGTGGTCAAAATACATTTCCGTGGTTGTTGGATCATTTTGGCCTTAACTCAAAAGCAGTACAATCAACGATTTATCGCTCCGTAGAAGATGCCATCGAAAAACACCCTGATAATGACACCCTAAAATACCTCAATAAACGCCTGAACGGTGATCATATATGGTCAACCCATGAAGACCTTGAGGGGAGCATCTATACAACGGATATTGATAAAGGGTATCGGTTGGGAAATTTGATCGAAAATGAGATTGGCTTTGTTCAAACCGACATCCCCGTTAATTATGATGGGGGAATGCCTGTCATGGCCTATGCACCCACGGGCGAGGGTAAAACGCAGTGTTTTGTTCTGCCCAATCTTTTAACGTGGATGGGCGCATGTGTTGTTTTGGATGTGAAGGGTGAATTATACGAAAAAACCAGCCAATGGCGGTCAAGGCATGTTGGCCCTGTCTATCGGTTTAATCCTCTTGATCCGCAAAATAGCCTTAAATTTAATCCTTTGAACGAAATACGAAATGATCCCGATTATGTGTTTAAGGATGCGCAGAAATTGGCGTGGCATATGGTTGTGCCCAACAGCAAGGATCATTGGGAAAATAGTGCCCGAGACGTGATCATCGCCGCTTTGGCCGTGGTGGCAGAGAACGCCCCCGTTGGACAACGTGATTTCAATGATGTGCTGGATATATTAACCGGCTATGACATGCCGCTCTTTATCACACAATTAAAGGCACATTCTGATACCTCTTTGCAACGCGCAGGTAAATCACTGCAAGCCAGCATGAACGATAAAGAGCTTAATTCTATCCTGTCCACGGCACGTACGGTTTTAAGTGGGTGGAGCGATAATAATATTCAAAAAGTAACCTCAGGGCATAATGACTGGTCAACGGCGGAATTTAGGTCGGAAAACCAAGGGGAGCGGCCACCAACGCTTTATATCGAAATTAACCCTGCCGAGATTGAGCAATATCAATCCCTGATCCGCACGATTTTGGGAATGCATTTTGACCGTCTTTATGAAAGCCAGCCCGACCATGATGAAAAGCGCGATGTTCTGTTCATGCTCTGTCAATAAGCATTTAAAATTGCACCACCTTTTGCATTTAAAATTGCACCACCTATTCAGTAACAAAGCCAACATGATATCTGCCCATATATAGCGAG